>QNAG01000037.1 GCA_003641415.1 Candidatus Zixiibacteriota bacterium
ATACTGGGGGGCAGGGTTGAACTGCCGACCTCCTGATCCACAATCAGGCGCTCTAACCAACTGAGCTACCCCAGCTTGTACACCAATAGTATAGTTTCTACAGAATAAGTCAAGATAATTACAAACTGAACCGTTGCAAAGGTAAGCAAGATTTCCGCTTTTTAGCGCTCTCGGAATCGATATGTCGAAAGTGACTGAGTGTCAAATCCTCTTAGATCGCAACTAAGTGGATAATACCAGCGACGATAAGGATAACAACAATAATCGGAATAAAGATACCCATAAGCCCAAAGGCAATGCCAAAGACTGCCCCAAAAGCTGCGCCAACTAACCCAATTATACCACCAATCAAACCGCCAATAAGACCGATGATACCACCAACAAGTCCCAGCAACATTCCAAACCCTCCGGAACCCAAGAGACCGAGGGCGATAAAAATTAGAAAAATAACTGCTATGGCTTTAAGCATTTCCAATTTCCTCCAACTAACCTTACGTATTCTACAGCTCGGGGTTTCATCTGTTCTATAAATACATACTGATTTATCAGTAATTTATTCAGTCTGATTGAGCAAGAGAAAATTGTCACATCGTTTCTATCTTGCGGTTTTTCTATTGTATTACCATACTGGGAAAAAGAATTTCATGGAGAAATTGTGGCAGGACTCGACAATAACTTCAGTAGTAATAATGACCAGTTCGTTTCAAGGCGGATGCGCATGGTTGATCAACAATTAGCTCGGCGAGACATACGTGACAATGCTGTGCTCGCAGCCATGCGTGCTGTTCCCCGTCATTTGTTTGTTCCGAAAAAACAGCGTGATGAAGCCTACCATGATGGTCCTTTATCTATTGGTCGTGGCCAGACTATTTCGCAACCGTATATAGTAGCGTCAATGACAGAACATCTGGAACTGACCGCCGATAGTAAAGTCCTTGAAATAGGCACCGGTTGCGGATACCAGACAGCGGTGCTGCTTGAAATCACAGAGTATGTTTTTTCGGTTGAGCGTATAGAGTCACTTTTCGATAACGCAAGGAAAAGACTTAACAAGCTGGGCTACTCAAAAGTGCAGATGAAGCTTGATGATGGTTCCAATGGTTGGCCTGAAGAAGCGCCCTTTGATGCTATCATTGTCACTGCCGCTGCCCCGCATGTCCCGCAGACGCTGGTGGATCAACTGGCCGATAGTGGACGGATGGTCATACCGGTTGAAAAAGGAACCTCCGGTCGCCAGGAACTTATCAAGCTGGTTAAGACATCGGAAGGCATAACTGAGCGTAGTCTGTACGAAGTACGCTTTGTCCCTCTTATGGGTGAGATTGAGAAGTGAGGGACAGTGGCCGCCATTTATAGAACGGTAGGTCAAGCGGCCCGCCGCTTGATTGTAAGGCTGACATATAAGGTTGCTACTGTTAATCTACAGGACTGACATTTATTCTATATTGTCATTCCTGCAGAACTAATCATATTGATCAACAAATTACTGGATATTCCTACTTTCGCGGGGATGACATGTATGTTAGCAAAGAAGCATGAAAGAGCGCTTTTTCAACAGCCGGCTAATACCTGAACATCAATTCAGTCCGGAGCCAGGTGTAGCTGTCGGCGGAACGAAAGTAATAGTTGCCGGGCAGAAAACTTTCCCAGAGCACATGCCCTGACCAGTACTTGTTGAACTTATAAGACAACTTTCCAATAAATAAATCCCCCCGCGTCCTGCCGTTACCTCCAAGGAAGTCTGATTCATCATCCGACCTATTCGGAGCTGTGAGATGATGATAGCCGATGTATAAGTCAATGTCAGAAGCAAACCTGAATTGCACCTCTGAGTAAAATGAAAAAATATTTGTCCAGTAGGCTACTTTATCTTCCTTAATCTGAGTATAGATATATGACTCGCTCCACTTTGGCCAGCGTGCGAAAACCGGATCCCAACCTTCCCATTGGCAAGTTTTCGGATCATCACCGCTAAGATAGACAATGCCGGAAGTCAGAGAATATGGGATATACTTGTGACTCTTACTCCAGGTTGGTTTGAAACGCAGGTATGTATATCCTCCAAAAGCTGAGCGGTTGTTATCATTTTGCGATCCAAACTGGTGCGCAAACTCAATAGCATAATCGAGATTATTGATTACAGGATGCTTTAATCGAGTGCCGATAGTATTGATTCCCGATTGAATCGATACGACGCTATTACTGTCAAGATTCTTGCGAATATAATAAGCGTCAATCTCAGTTTTGTTTAACTTTCCTGTGTAATATACACAGATTCCTTCTTCCGGTTGTTCAACCAATTTCTTGTCCTGATCATGGATAACAGGCAGCCAATCATCGGTTTCCTTCTGGTAAGAATAGAAGGCAGTAATTTTGTGTTTGGGACTTATAGTCCAATCGATTTTAATCGCATTGAAATATACCGAGCGCGAACCGTCAAGGGGGGTTCCATCCATGACAGCAAACCTTTCGCCCAACATTATATTCTGACGGCCAATCGTAAGGGCAATAGGATATTCAAACGGGTCAGCTAACCTGATATAAGCCTGGTCAACGATTATCTCGTTAAAGCTTAACTTCTTATCCTCCGGGACAAAATAATACCGAAACTCATTTGTCAGCTTAAGACATATTTCGGTCTTACTCGATGGCAACCACTGACCTTTAAGAAAAGTTCTGTGCCTTGTAAATGTTGTGGCTGCGTGTGCTGTATCTGCCAGACTGATGGCATTATCCCATGACACAAAGCGAAAACGTTCAGAAAACTCTACCGAGAAACGGTTATTGATTTGTTTACAAAACGATCCAGGACTTACGAATAAACATATTAGTAATATGAACAACGATGATTTTATCAACATGATTCTTCGATTAGTAGTCATTATTTCTCATGCTTGATTTGGTGTTAAAAGGCTGACAATTGGATTAAGCGCCAGCGATACGATCATACCGATTGTACCAGCTTGAGGTGAGGGCATCCCTTGTGCATATAGAACGGTGCATGTCGCCAGTCCAATTACGGAAGATGATATAGCCCCCATTTTATTCATACGTTTCGTAAACAACCCCCAAATAAAGGGCCCGAGAAAAACCGCCCCGATAGCTCCCCATGATATTCCAAGTATGCTGACTATAGTCGATGGGCGGAAATAGGCAAGTATAACCGCCAGCATAACAATAATAGCGCTGGAAAATCTCATGAGCATTGTAAGGCGTTGGTCTGATACGTCTCGCTTGATGAATCCGGCATAGACATCTTTGGCAATAGATGAACTTGAGATCAGCACCAATGCCGCAAGAGTAGACATTGATGCCGAGAGAATCAGAAGAAGAATAACAACAGACAGACCTTCAGGGATGATATTCGTCAACAATTCCGGCATGAGGGCATCAAAGACAGGTTTGCTGTTACTGAAGGCTCCTGGTGTATTTCCCGGACTGAGAAAAAAGCGAGTAGTCGCTCCCGTGAAATATCCAATACCTGTTATTATCAGGGCAAAGATACTGGAGGCAACCATACCGATGCGAATGGACTTTTTGTCTTTGATGGCATAGAATTTCTGAACCAGTTGTGGCATGGCCATAGGCGCCACGCTGGTTAGAAATACAAGGCTGAAAAGCGGCCACCATCCGGGAGGGCCGACCATCGACACAAGTTTTGGATCAATCGCTGAGAGACCGCTGCTGATATTGGCCAGACCATGACCTTTATCGAGCACACTTGCTAGAAGGACTGACACACCAACGAGCATGATTACGCCGAATACCATATCAATTATTGTTATTGATTTATAACCGCCCAGAACAAGGTATATGGCGGTAAAGCCACCCATCAAAATCAGCGCAACAGTGTAATCAATTCCGAATGTTGAACGGAAAAGATACGAAAGTCCCATAAATACAGCAGCGCTATATGGTATAAAAAAGATAAATATGCATACTGATGAAAACAGTTTCAAAAATGGGCTGTTGTAACGCTTATCCAAAAATTCAGCCATTGTGGAAACATTGTATTCCACCGACATTTTTTTTATTCGATAGCCCATGAACCACCAAACGCCAAGAACACCTATAAGAGTGTTGCCAAGAGCTATCCACAAACTGGAGTAACCGAAACCCCATCCGATTTTCCCCGCGAATCCAATGAAAAGCACTGCGGAAAAATAAGCGGTACCGTAGGTGAAAGCCGTCATCCAAGCACCGACTTGTCCCCCACCGAGAAAGAAATCAGAGAACGAACGTGCTTTCCTGAATCCGGCTATTCCAACAGCTACAATTATTAAAGCGTAAATTGCGATGACTATCACTTTGAGGGACATATTTATTCTCTTCTACAAGACGGATGTTATTTTCTATCAATGTGCATCTTACAAAAAATTACACCCGAATGCAAATTGGAATATCTGTCCTCTAATAGATTATCGCGTGGGTTGATAATCTCTGCCACCGGCAGAGTTATGGCTTATCCTCAACTGAAACCGGAGCTACTACAACTACCAGTAGAGTAAGAGTCCCCACAACCGGAGGCAATCCCTTTTGATGATATCAATGATACCATCCTTGTGACATCCTCCGATTTGCACTTGGGGCAAGGAGGTTTTTCATCGTTTCCCAGAACTAACTCTTCGAACTGTTCATAGCAAGTAAGACATTTATATTTATATAATGGCATCTTTCACCTCAAAATTATTCCGCTACTGACATAACCGTCTCAATTCCCACCTCTACTACTGCAGGAAGTACAGATTTTACATCAACGATTATATCAAGTCAATATTAATATTGATTCCTTAAAGTCCAAATCCAAGTATTTCACCAGTTATTGTAAATCTGAGCATCTGTTTTTTCAATAGTCCATTCATTTCGTCTCATCTATAAGATATTTTATAGCTCTATCTTCTCCCAATTGGATATGTTCGCCGTTTTAAAAAAAATTCAAACTATTCAGAGATAATTTCAAAACTTGTGGTTACTTTGGTCTCTTTCTCAACTGTCTGGCTGACTGAGCAGTATTTACTTTCGGATAACTCGATAGCTTTAGCCAGGGCTTTTTCATCAATATTGTTGCCTTTGGCAATGAATTTAATCTCAACTGTATGGAATGGTTTGGGATATTCATCCTGATGATGAGCCTTGACTTCAACGGCTAACCCTGATAGGAGCTGACGTTTTTGTTCCATGATTCGAACAACGTCGATTCCTGTACAACCGGCAATGCCAAAAAACATCAGCTCTGTTGGCGCATACCCAGCCTCCTCACCTCCGGCTTTCTTGGTGCCATCAGTGACAATCGTGTGACCATACACACTGGTGCCTTCAAATTTCAACCCGCCCTTCCAATTCATTTTCACAGACAGCATATAATCAATCCTTTCATCGATCTGATTAAACCACCTCAAGCAGGTGAATAACAATTACAACACATACAAGCCGTATTTGTTCTCGTGTGATTATATAATAATCTGAGAGTTAGGTACAGTTATTGGTTGGATACTAAACATTTTACTGCTCGTTTATTGATGAAATTGACAGGTGGGACTAATAAGCTGTTGAGTGTTTGATCTAACAGAAGATATTGACGAGCAAATAGTCACCTGTTCCAATCTGATATTTTTGCTTTCTCTTGGTTGGTTTTATTCATATTAATGATTGTATGAAAAGATATTTCAGGACAGCGCGCATCAGGAGCATACGCGCAAAGCAAGATACCCCGCGATATTTATCGCAATCCACAGGAGCACATCATGACCAACGGTTCAAGCCCTGTCTATTATAAGAATCCTGGGTTAGCTGCCATTCTTTCTTTTTTCTATATGGGCTTGGGGCAAATCTATAACGGCCAGATTGGCAAAGGTGTGGCGTTTATTGTCATGTACACTATCTCAGCTTTCCTGATTATTATTCTGATCGGCCTTATTACAACTCCAATTTTGTGGATTTATGGCATGTATGACGCTTATAAATCAGCGGAAAAGATCAATATAGATATATCGCGTCATCACGGTTCCGGCGGTCCAGTCTAAATCTACCTTGGATAGATGATGCTTTGGTGTTGTCTCTCTTGATCGAATTGCGATCAAGTTTTATTCTGGAATTACACATATTCATTTTACTTTTGTCATCTTACAATATATCATTTTGTACTATGTTAATGTGGCTACCAAGCAATCAAGGTGGCGATTGGAAACGAAGATATGTCTATCGAGGTGACCGTGATTGGAATAATTGATGAATACGAGATCAAGTCGGAGTATTACTCTGGTGATCTCGATTCGGAACGCGTAACTTTTAAGAAAGCTCTGCGATGAGTATTATCAAACTTGCCATGCGGTACCTTCGATGGTACCACGTAGTCGGACTGTTGTTAGGTTTAACTGGGCTTATAGGGGTTTATTGGTGGCTTCGGGAACACGACCGAGCCAACCATTTGGGTTGGGACGACACCACTGATCTGGAAGAATCAGAGATCTAACAAGGTGGATTAGCTGAATTGTAGATATCTGCTCACAGAAAAGGTACGTGCCACCAGCAGTTAATTATTCTGACTTCATCAAGCGTTTACAAGTTAATGGGTTAACCAATACTGAGAGAGTGGGCAAGTGCCAGCTTTTCCGTTTGACAATCAAAGGTATATTGTTTACGATTACGCGACCTGTTTCAAGATGCTTCCACTGTTAAGGAAGTAATGTCTAAAGATGGATAGATTTGTTTATAACATATTGAGGTAACAAAGATGAAAAACATTTTGGTAACAGGAGCAGTCGGACAAATAGGGTCTGAGCTGACAATGGAATTACGCAAAAGGTACGGCAATGACAACGTTGTAGCTGGAGGAAGAAAAACTAAACCAAGTGAAAAACTGCTGAATTCAGGGCCATTTGAAGTAGTTGACTGTACGGATATCAATGTTGTTAAAGATACTGTTAAGAAATATAAAATAGATACAATTTTTCATCTGGCTGCTATACTCTCTGCGGTAGCAGAAGCTAATCCGCAACTTGCCTGGGATGTGAATATCAACGGACTCTACAATGTTCTGGAGGTGGCACGCGAGAATAAATGTGCTGTTTTTGTCCCAAGTTCAATTGGCGCTTTCGGTCTGTCCACTCCTTTGGATAACACGCCTCAGGATACTATTCAGCGCCCTAATACTATGTATGGTGTGACCAAGGTCGCAGGGGAACTACTCTGTGATTACTATCACAAAAGATTTGATGTCGATACGCGCGGAGTTCGCTACCCAGGAATCATCTCCAATGAAACTTTACCGGGGGGCGGTACCACAGACTACGCAGTAGAAATATACTATGAAGCCATCAAGCATAAGAAATACACATGTAATCTTGGCGCCGGAACATTTCTGGATATGATGTATATGCCGGATGCTATCAACGCTGCTATTGATTTAATGGAAGCAGATGGAGGAAAATTAAAACACAGAAATGCATTCAATGTTACCGCCATGAGTTTTGACCCGGAAATCATCGCTGCTGAAATCAAAAAAACAATACCGGAATTCACAATAGATTACGATGTAGACCCCGTAAAGCAAGAAATTGCAAATAGCTGGCCCAATAATATGGATGATTCCGCAGCCAGAGAAGAATGGGGATGGAAACCCGAATACACACTCCCCGAAATGACAAAGGATATGATTGAGGTTCTTTCGAAAAAACTCGAGCAGAAATAAATAGACCGTAAAACTCAAAATAGTAACTCTAAAAGATAGTTTCAAGGAGCAGTAATGCCAGTAACAAACTTAAATAGCGCCTTAGGGCAGGCCTTAGATGAACTTAAAGCAAAAGGCACCACAAAAGGCAAAGAGATGGTCATCACCGGTGTGAAGCGGCCGGAAGGTAAGAATGGACCTCGCTACTTTATCGAAGGTAAAGGAGACAAGGGATTTATCAAGATGAACGCGAATTCTTATCTTGGGATGTCCCTTCGTGAAGATGTCATCGAAGCAGAGGAAAAAGCTGCAAAGGAGTTCGGCGCTGGACCGGGAGCAGTTCGATTTATAAGTGGTACCTACGAGTCACATATTAAGCTGGAAAAGAAATTGGCAAGCTTTCTTAACCGGGAAGCAGCCATGCTTTTCAGCTCAGCTTATGTGACAAGCATGGGTGTTATAGTACCATTGACGACAAGTGAAACGGTTTTAGTAAGCGATGAATTGAATCATAATTGCATTATTCAGTCTATGAGATTGTCTAGGCCAGCAGCCAAGGCGATATACAAACACAATGATATGGCGGACTTTGAGGCCAAGCTGAAAGAGAGCATTGGTAAAGGAAAGAGAGCCCTGGTTGTTTCAGACGGCATTTTCAGCATGAGAGGTGATAACGCTCCTCTTGACAAGTTAGTTGAGATATGTAAGAAATATGACTCTCAGTTTGAAGAAGGCGTCATATCTATTGTGGATGATTCTCATGGTATTGGCGCTTTTGGGAAAACCGGGAAAGGAAGTGAAGAGTACTGCAATACCAAAGTTGATATTCTTATAGGCACCTTAGGTAAAGCATTCGGTATCAACGGAGGCTTTGTAGTAGCCTCATCGACTATTGTCGAGTATCTGCGTGAAACAGCCCCGATGTATATCTACTCGAATCCTATAACCGTTTCAGAAGCATCTGCCGCAATGAAAGCAGTTGAAATTCTTGATAGCCCGGAAGGTCTCAAGATACTGGAACATCTTGGAAAAATGACCAGGAAGTTTGAAAACGGACTTAAAGACCTTGGTTATGAAACCATAGAAGGTCCCCATCCCGTGGTACCGTTAATGGTTCGGGACACACCAAAAACAAGCGAACTCGTAAAGTATCTGACGGAACACGGCGTATTGGGTACCGGCTTGAATTTCCCTGTTGTTCCAAAAGGTGATGAAGAGATAAGGTTCCAGGTCTGCGCCGACCATACCGAATCTGATATTGACTATGTTATCGGAGTGCTGAAGGAGTATAAAGAGACACATTAACAATCTAAGGAAATTTAATTCAATTTTGAATATGTTCTGTTCAAAATAGTCCAGTTGGATTGGTATAGAAAGCTCGAAGATCGGGATTATTGGGGGATTTCTATGAGCTGGTTACGTGGTACGCTACTGACAGTAGCAATGCTTGTTGTGATAACGAGTACGGCACTGGGCGCGTCGGGTAATTTTAAGACAAGTGACTACATTCCGGAGAAGTTCACTGATTTTCAGTGGAAATTAAACGGGTCTGCCAAACTGTCCAGCAGTGATGACAACAGTACTACGGATGAAGCTGACCCAGCTCCAGGAGTTGCCTACGATATGACAGAGCGAGTCTCTGATAGTGATTCAAAAAATGCCAGTCTTGGTTCCTCAATGTACTACCGTTATGAAACTGTGCAGCGCTTTCTCAAGACTGGATGTAGTCTCTCTCTTCGGTATGGGCGATCATCTTCACAACGCTCTTTATCATCTTCCACACCGATGAAAGTGGAGAAAGTTGAAACGGATTACTCTTACAGTTCCTTTAATGGCGAGTTTTCATCGGGAGTTGAGGCTGGACAGTATATCATAAGAGATTTCTTTGTCTCTACAGGTGTTGATCTGCATTATGGTTATGGCGAAACTCCAAACTATCGCAACGACACCTATGACTATTACCGTTATCTCTCCGGAGACTATTATCGTGAAAGAGAGACAGTCGGTTATTGGGAGCGTAAATCAGACGATCGGACGATAGACATCAAGTTTGAGATTACTCCGGGATGGGGTCGTTTATACGAAGGAAGGTACGCTTCGACCGCTCTGTACATGATAGAGGAGCTTCGCAATGAGGGACTCCTTAATGGTAATGTCTCAAGGGAGCATATGCTCGCCCTGTGCGATATCATCTATCAGTATAGACTTAAACATTGTGTCGATATGCGCTTACATCGAATTGAGGCTCTCAACGCAGTCCTGTCATTCCTTAATGACAAGGGATACACTCCGGAGATGGGTCCGTATGGGGCTATCTGTTAGTGCAGGATGTATGGGATTATTTCCCTAAAACCAGTCGTAAGTTTGGACATCAGGTAAGGATTGGCGTTAGTACTCGATATGCCTATGTCTCTCATCATCTGTCAATAACAGAGCGAAGTGATTTTCTTTATGTCCAGTACCATTATGACAGCACTGAGGTCATTGATACCATCAGAGTAGAGCATTCGAATGAATACCGCTACGAATATCAGAAATACGACGAGTTCGATACCTACCTGACTGCCTCGATAGTGTACTGTGTCCCTCTAAGGCGTCAGTGGCAGATCGACTTGTCCACTGTCGGGAATTATTATCTTTATTCTAAGCGTACTAACGAGCAAAATCCTACTGATGGTGTTGATACAACCTCCGAGGTCAGTCGAGAGGATAATGATAGCTACGAATTGTCTGTTTCAGGTGCGGTACGATATATTCTCGACTCTCGAACTTCTCTATCTGCGAATATTGGATATTTCTATAATCAGGGAGGCTTAGGGAAATCACGTACAAGAAGAGTAAATCCCTGGCACTATATCGGGAGGGAACAACTTCCACCCGCAGAGTATGGACAGTTCGATATTTCGACCCAGTTGACCTATCGTCTGTCAATTCCGACTACTTTGTATGCTAATTTGCAGTACTATCGGAATTACAGAGATAGTGATGATCAAAACGTCGTAAGCAGTAGCAATATGAGCGGATATTCTCTGTCTGTATCGCTGTCTCATAATATATTCTGATTACCGGGGGCAGCCAGAATATTCTTGCTACCATTATTGTTCAGTATGATTATGAGTTGGCGGTGTGCTTTTAAGGTGGGAAATCGCATAAAAAAGGCCGGACAAAGCCGGCCCATGATCAGCCTTTTTTAATCCGCTGACCTGATGTCGTTCAAGGTTGCTGACCTCTTGAGTATAACTACATCAAACCGCGTGCCGGCAAGATTATCTATTATGTCGCAAGAACTTATGATTATACGGTAACGGTCTGAATGTGGGCAAAACTCTATAGTTATAGGCAATATTCCACTGTTTCCCCTGATGAAAATCATGGCACATCAGTATCATTGCAGTTCATTCAAAGCAATTTCAAACCACTACTTTTTTAACATTACCATATTCTCCTCTATTGTTTCAAACTTGATTCTGTCGAAAAACAATAATAGGTTAATTTTAAAGTACAATTAATTTATCTTTTCGAAAGGTACAAGCCATGTCTGATTTTCAGTATATCCATGCCAGGCAGATTCTTGACAGCCGTGGGACACCCACCATCGAAGTTGATGTTATCCTCACTGATGGTTCCCTGGGCCGAGCAGCGGTACCTTCGGGAGCATCAACCGGTGCTCATGAAGCAGTAGAACTCCGCGATGGAGACAAGAATTTCTTTTTTGGCAAAGGTGTTACCAAAGCGGTAGCCAATGTAAATGAAAAAATTGGTCCTGCCTTGATGAACGATGATATCGACCCATTTGATCAGGTCGAACTTGACAACTACCTGATAAATCTTGACGGCACCGACAACAAGAGTAAACTAGGCGCCAACGCTACCTTGGGGGTATCATTGGCAACTGTTAAAGCGGCTGCGGAATCACGCGGACGATTTTTATATGAGTACATCGGGGGCTGCAACTGCAAAACTCTTCCTGTACCCATGATGAATATTCTCAACGGCGGCAAGCATGCTGACAACAATGTCGATCTTCAAGAGTTCATGATTATGCCGGTCGGAGCCGAGAATTTCAGGCAAGCGTTGCAAATGGGAGTTGAGATATTTGGGCATCTTAAGAAAGTGTTGTCCGCCAAAGGGTATAACACATCTGTTGGTGACGAAGGCGGTTTTGCTCCGGATCTAAAGTCTAACGAAGAGGCGCTGGAAGTTATCATGGAAGCGATTGATAAATCAGCTTACAAACCCGGTAGCCAGATAAGAATCGCCATTGATCCGGCGTCGACAGAATTCTATGATGCCGACACAAAGAAGTATATCCTGGCTGCTGAAGGAAAAAAGCTATCTTCTTCAGAGTTAATAAAGTTCTATGTTAATCTCTGCAATAACTACCCAATTATCTCTGTTGAAGATGGCTTAGCCGAAGATGACTGGGAAGGCTGGGCGGAGATGACTGCCGAAATGGGAGATAAAATACAGATAGTCGGGGATGATCTGTTTGTTACCAACCCCCAACGGCTGGCTCGCGGCATTGAAGAAAAAAGCGCAAATTCAATCCTAATCAAGCTGAACCAGATAGGTACTCTGACCGAAACCCTTGATACTATCAGTATGGCACACAAAGCCGGGCTCACAACGATTGTGTCACATCGTTCCGGCGAGACTGAAGATGCTACCATAGCCGATGTAGTGGTAGCTTCCAGCGCGGGACAAATAAAGACCGGTTCACTCTGTCGAACAGACCGGATTGCCAAGTACAATCAATTGTTGCGCATAGAGGAACAGATTGGTTCTGTAGCGATCTATCCAGGCATGAAAGCATTTGGTAACCTGCTAAGATGAACTGAGACCAAGATTACTGGTACACGAAGCACATATTGGGGTCGGATATTTTTATTTTAATCCTGCCCCATTTTTTATGTATTGAATCACATAAAACCTATTACAAGTGTCGCTATTGTAATCGTTTCCGCAAGCAGGTATAGTTTATTTTTCAAATAATGGACGTATGAGTCTGTGATTTTATTGTAGGTTTCTTTTTGTCTGCTTTGTTCTTAGATCAAAAATACACCGAAAAAACACGAGTTACTTCTGAATATTGAGGCAGTTGTGCAGCTTCTGTACAATTATGTGTTCAACTCCGGTGTTAGCTGGCTAATGCCTTGACAAAATCAAATATTCACTTAGATTGAACTCATTAGGATACAAGCCCTTTAATGACGATTGCAGTGTAGGGTGTTGTCGTCAAAACTGACGGGGTTATAAACAATGACTCTTTTTTCTGAATTTACTTTTTCCAATTGTTGTTATCTGCGATTGATCGTACCTGTAGCTGCAATTCTCGTGCTCTTATTGGGTACAAACGGAGTTGTTCTGGGGCAGGACTATGAGCGGAAATGGGATAATTTCGAGTCACAACAAGACCTCGGCCCAGCATCCACCAAGAGCAAAACTTCTATGGCGGCGTTTGGCAATGATGTATTTCCCTTAGCTTGTGGCGAACGTCCCTCAACCGACCAATCCAATTACGATGTCCTGATGTATGACATCTTTCTAAAAATAACCAAATCAGATCCTGGCTTTATCGCAGGGCGTGTAACCTGTTTGGCTAAGATTGTTGAAGCCAACACTGAAACCATAGAAATAGATCTGGCTGAGAACATGACAGTGGATTCGGTCTATTCACCTGAGGGCAGGTTAGATTCCGAACGTGATGGTGAGGTCATTGTCGTGACCCTGGATGGTAAACACAATGAGGGTGACACTATTTCTGTCACGACATTTTATCGAGGCAGACCCATATTCTGCGGTCTGCAAGGTTATGATGCTGACATTGATAAATTTCGCACTATCAACCATCTGTGTATTAGCACCCTGTCAGAACCTTCGAGTGCCCGCACCTGGTGGCCATGCAAAGATCGTATGGATGACAAAGCAGATTCTTTCAAAATCGCTGTACAAGTCCACGCTCCATTAGATCAAAACTTTATCTGTGTTACCAACGGTCACCATGATTCGACAACTACTCTCGGTGAAACAGCAAGGACTTTTTACTACACCGAGTCTCATCCCATGTCAACTTATCTGTTCTCACTTGCGATTTCTGACTACGGCTATAAGTGGGAAGACACCTGGACATACAAAGACAATGACGGTCAGAAAATTATGCCGTTATACTACTACACGTTTGAAAAGAACAGCGATCTGATTCAAACTTGGGGGGCAGTTCCAGATATTCTTGATCTCTTTTCAGATTGGTTCGGTATTTATCCGTTTGCCGACGAGAAATATGGTCATGTCAACTTTCAGGCCGGCTATGCTATGGAACACCAGACTATTAGTTCATTCCCATGGGCAGAATCACTCAAACATGACACAATAATAGTAGCCCATGAATTAGCTCATCAGTGGTGGGGGAACATGATTACCTGCGAATCATGGCACCACTGCTGGCTTAATGAAGGTTGGGCAAGATACTCCGAAGCCCTTTTCAGAGAGTCTACTGGTGGACATAGGGGTTATCATGCTTACATGAATGCAATTAAGTGCACTCTCAGTGTCGGACGTGTTTATGTCGATGACACAACTGACATAAATGCTATCTTTGATGAGGAACTCGTTTATAACAAAGGTGCCTGGGTTTTACACATGTTGCGCCATAAGTTGGGAGACAGTCTTTTCAAAGCTGGCATCAGGGGGTATTACCATTCCGATTGTCAGTATAGTTCAGCCACTACTGAGGATATGCGCGATGCTTTCGAAGATTCTACCGATATTGATCTCCATCCGTTTTTCGATCAGTGGATCTACGGTGAAGGCTACCCAATTTATCACTGGTCTTATTTGCCAGGACCTGCCAATCTCACAAGCGGGTCAACCGAACGGTTGATATATTTTCGCGTGGAGCAGGTTCAAACAGCAACATCTCAAGTGTTTGAGATGCCGGTTGATTTAAAGTTTAAATATGCAGATGGTGAAAGTAAAATCGTGCGGGTAGAAATTGACAGTCTGTTGAACCGGTTTGCAGTGAGAGTGGATAAAGAGTGTGATACTGTTCTTTTTGACCCAGATAAATGGGTATTGTGCGAGGAAAGGCATGTTGACTGGAGAGGTATTATTATCCCTGACGACCCGTCTGTTGCTCTTCATAATGGAACATTAGATTCTCTTTACAATGACACTATCTATACCAGTAGTGAGATTGGTAAATGCAAATTTGAAATAAAAGATGTGGATTCCTTCCCCCCAGGCTACAAACTTAATCCCGATAGTGGAATTATCTCCGGGACATGTAAGGAGACTGGAACCTGGGTTTTTACAGTTGTTGCTACATTAAATGATGATATAACTCTTACAGATACTGCTACCCTTTCCATTGTTGTTGACACTGTTATAAAATCGCGGATAGAGAGTTATACTCTTCATCCTAATTATCCGAATCCGTTCAATGCTGGTACGCTCATTAAGTTTGATTTGCCGAAACAAGCTCATGTTTCCATTGATATTTTCAACATCCTCGGGCAAAAAGTGCGAACTCTTGTAAACAGACATTTCGAAGGACCCTCTTCTCAAGAGATCATTTGGAATGGATACAACAATGCCGGTCGAGCGGTCTCATCA
>QNAG01000038.1 GCA_003641415.1 Candidatus Zixiibacteriota bacterium
AAGAAAAAGCTTGTCAGCTACCATGATTTCAACGAATCAGCCCGTGCCGGCCAATTAGTCGATTTGCTCCATGAAGGAAAGTCGGTTGCTGTAGTCACGGATGCTGGTTCACCGGGAGTGTCGGACCCTGCTTATCGGGTAGTACGGGCCGCCATTGATGGTGGTATCGAAGTAGTGCCTCTCCCCGGCCCCAGCGCTATTCTTCCCGCTCTGACCGCTTCCGGTTTGCCTACCGACCGGTTCTTCTTTGAAGGTTTCCTCCCTAATAAATCAGGAGCTCGACGTACCAGGCTGGGAAAACTGCAAGATTTCCCCAACACCCTTATTTTCTTTGAGTCGCCCCATCGGGTTGTGAAGTGCCTGACCGACATGGAAACCGTTCTCGGCAACCGCCAGGCCTGCCTGGCACGGGAAATTACAAAACTGCATGAGCAATTCATTCGCGGATATATTAATGATATCCTGAAGACAATTACCGGACGCAGCATCAAAGGCGAGATTGTTCTGGTTATTGCTGGAAACGCCTATCGGACATCGGGGAAGGAATCTGAGTGAATATACTTCCGCTACACCGGTCATACTTATTTGATCGCCTTATCGTGGGATATTCGCTTCTGATGATACTGCTCATCCTGTTAATCGGAAGACCACTTGCCGGATACTGGGACGAGATACTCTTCTATACCACAATGGCGATTATTGTGATTTTGATTACGCGTTACATTAATGAAAACCACAGTGAGCTTTTTCGTCTCCTGCGCCTTCTCTACCCTGTGTTGCTATTCACTTTCTTTTATCGAACTACTGGCGGATTGATGTTCCTTGTCTTTGACAAATTCTATGACTTGCAACTTTGCGCCTTTGAAAAAGCTCTTTTCAGTGTCAATCCAACACTTTATATCGATGCCAACTTACTCACACAATGGCTTACTGAACCATTTTCTTTGTGCTATTTCTGCTACTATTTTATGATACCGGCATTCTTTGCCATAATTTTTTTTCGTCGTGATTATTTTGTGGTTCGCAGTGCAATGAGTGCAGTTTGCCTTATGTTTTTTCTTTCGTATCTTTCGTTTTTCTTGTATCCTGTCGAAGGTCCTCGATGGCACTTTGTTAGCCTTTACCAAAACGCCATCGAAGGTCCTGTGTTCAGACCATTGGTGGAAATGGTAATTAATAATGGAGCTGTTCGAGGAGGCTGTATGCCATCATCACATTTCGGCGTTGCGCTTGTACTGACGATGTATACTTTTCGCTACTACCGGAGGTGGATAGCTTGGGCGACAACTGCCCTTACGGTTGGGATCGGAATCGGTGCAGTGTGGGGACGTTTTCACTATGTTTCTGATATAATAATCGGTGGCCTGATGGGATTGACCGCAACATTGATAGCTTGGAAATATGCCCGGTGTGAATCGATCGAACAACGCCAGGCTTAAAAAAAAGAGAAACGCATTATGCATCCTGAACTTTTTAGAATTGGTTCTTTTGCCATCCGTGTTTATGGCGTTATGCTGGCCCTTTCGTTTTTTGTGAGCGTACTGTATATCAAACATATTTGTCTCAAATACGAACGTCCTTTTAATCAATTCATTAACATTGCCTATATCATGATTTTTGGTGGCGTGATTGGGGCCAGACTGTTCTACGTTTTGTTCCATCTTGGGGAGTTCAGTGGAAATTGGATGGCGTCATTCAATCCTTTTCATTCAGAACACTTCGGAATTGCAGGGCTTAATTTGTACGGCGGAGTTATAGTTGCAATAGCCGGTTCCCTGGCCTATACGCGATGGAAAAAGATGTCGGTACTGGACACCTTTGATTTTTTCTCTCCAACCCTTGGAATCGGCCTGGCTATTACACGTATTGGTTGTTTTTTCAACGGTTGCTGTTTCGGCACACCTACCAATCTACCCTGGGGGGTATCTTTTCCTGAAGGATCTATCCCTTACTACGTATATCAAAGCGCAGCTATTCATCCAGCGCAGCTATACAGTTCTCTGTATGGTCTCGGTCTGTTTATTCTTTTGCATTACATGATGAAGCGTCGGGCATTTGTAGGACAACTTATCGCGGCGCTGTTTATGGTTGAAGCTGTGTTCCGGTTTGCAATCGAGTACGTTCGCTACTATGAGGAGGCTATGCACTTCTCGCTTTGGGGAATTGAACCAACTTACAACCAAGTGATATCGATTCTGTTATTCCTGCTGGGTCTTGGCATATATATCTGGCAAAGAAAACACGGCCAACTCGTTACTAGTTAACACACTTCAGCCATGTAGGTCAAAGTTTCCTGTCGGCTTGACATTGAGAACAAAGCTCCTTACCACTGTCTGTTGAGTGTTTTTCAATAAACCACTTCATCTCTATATCCCAATGCTTGACACCAGGCCTGCGACAAATCATCATACGATATGTTTCTTCCCACTACACAAGAAGAACTACATCGACTCGGTTGGAAAGCTCTCGATGTCATCCTGGTGACCGGTGACAGCTATATCGACAGTCCGTATATCGGGGTCGCTGTAATCGGGAAAGTACTCGTTGATGCTGGCTTTCGTGTAGGCATCATTGGTCAACCAGATATCAACACGGACCATGACATTACTCGCCTTGGGAACCCGAAGCTTTTCTGGGGGGTTACCGGAGGCTGTATTGATTCCATGGTTGCCAATTATACAGCCCTGAAAAAGAAAAGAAGGTCTGACGACTACACTGCCGGCGGCAAGAATATCCGTCGTCCGGATCGAGCGATCATTGTCTACAGTAACCTGATCCGACGTTATTTCAAGGATACCTCACCAATTGTTCTCGGCGGAGTCGAGGCGAGTATGCGACGCATTTCCCATTATGACTACTGGAGTGACAGCATTCGCCGTTCTATTCTCTTTGATGCCAAAGCTGACTACCTGATTTATGGCATGGGGGAACGAAGTACTATCGAGCTGGCCTCAAAATTACGTGATGGACAGAGTGTTGAAAACATCAAGGGAATGTGCTACATAACCAAGGAACCGAAACGTGATTACATTATGCTCCCCTCGCATGACAAAGTGGCACGTGATAACCGCGCACTCATCGACATGTTTCACACTTTCTACCGAAACAACGATCCGGTCACTGCCAAAGGTCTTTGTCAACAGCAAGACACCAGGTACCTGATTCAGAATCCTCCGGCTCCATATCTCAATGAACAGGAACTCGACCATGTACACGGGCTTGACTATGAACGAAATCTACACTCTTACCACAGCAAGGACGGACAGGTTAAAGCGTTGGAGACAATCCGGTTTGCAGTTACCACCCATCGCGGATGTTATGGCGAGTGCAATTTCTGTTCGATAGGTGTTCATCAAGGGCGGACTGTGCGTTGCCGAAGTGAACAATCAATTATTGAAGAAGTAAAACTGTTGACCCGGCACACGGAATTCAAGGGTAATATCCACGATGTTGGAGGACCAACTGCCAACATGTACGGCTTTGAGTGCCCGCGAAAAGCTACCAAAGGCAACTGCAATGACAAACGATGTGTATATCCAAAAGTGTGTCGAACACTCAAGCCGAACCATTCAAGACAGACAGACCTGCTTAAACGCATCATGGATATCCCCCGGGTAAAGCGAGTCTTTGTAGCCTCGGGAATACGATATGACCTTGTTCTGGCTGACAAGCAGCATGGTTCGGAGTACCTCAGACAATTGGTACAGCACCATGTGTCCGGACAACTGAAACTGGCTCCAGAGCATTCGGAAGATAGCGTACTGGCTCTGATGGGCAAACCAAAGCAGAAAGATTTGATTGATTTTCGCAGAAATTTCCTGCACTATACTAAGCGAACCGGCAAGAAACAGTTTCTCACTTATTATTTAATTGCAGCCCATCCGGGCTGCACAGAGCAACACATGAGAGACCTTAAGAAATTCACAGGGCGTGAGCTTAAAATGAATCCGGAACAGGTCCAGGTTTTTACGCCGTTGCCATCGACATATTCAGCGTTGATGTACCATACTGAAGTAAACCCATTTACTGGTGACCCTGTGTTTGTCGAGAAAAGTCTAGCTGGCAAACAGCGCCAGAAAAAAATTATCATTGAAAAAAGAAGAAAGTAAACAGGCTGTGCCTGATGCATCGAATCTCTAACTTCTGTACGCCTGTACAAAATCTTTGTTCAAATCCTGATATTTGGACTGGTCGCCAAATGGGCCGGAGTCGTGGATTGGATAAGGATTGACATCCTCGCTCTGTAACGCCTATATTCCCAATTCAACAGTACCGAAGGACGCAGCCTGTCCAGATTGAGGCTAAAAGCGGCTGCCATATAAGGGAGTTTCTTTCTTGCATAAAGAGAATATGAACGGATCATTATCGGCCAGGATTGCTGTTTTCATCTCCGGAGGAGGCTCTAATCTTCAGGCATTGATCGATGCCTCCAGGTCTGGCCTCCTGCACGGCGAGATCGTACTGGTTATTTCCAACCTGCGCAAAGCGTACGGCCTCGAGCGCGCCCGCAAGGGTGACATTGATACTTTTGTCTTCAAGAAAAAAAAATACGAATCACTCGAAGCCGCCGATGCTGACCTGCTCGCCCGGCTTAAGCAACACAAAGTAGAATATATTGCCTTGGCCGGATATCTAAAGCTCCTGCCGGATAATGTTGTCAAAGCTTTCCATGGCAAAATAACCAATATCCACCCTGCCCTGTTACCCAAATATGGCGGCAAGGGAATGTTTGGTCACCATGTTCATGAAGCTGTCCTTGCTTCGGGAGATAAAGAGTCAGGGGTAAGCATTCACCTCGTGGATGAGATATATGATAGCGGTCGCATCCTGCATCAGGTTAAGGTGCCGGTATTACCAGATGACACCCCTGATTCGCTGGCTGCACGTGTGCTGGAGCAGGAACACAAGTGGTATGCCCGAATTCTGGATAAACTGATAAGAGGAGAATATGAAAACCAACATGACTGACACGGTCCTTACTACGGATATCAAGGAATTCCCTCTCATGGTGCGCGGGAAAGTGCGCGATGTCTACGATCTGGATGACAGGCTGCTGTTTGTCGCTTCCGACCGTATTAGCGCTTTCGATGTCGTAATGCCCAATGGTATTCCGGGCAAAGGCAAAGTCCTGACAGCCATGTCGCTGTTCTGGTTTGATTTCCTGCGCGATGTCGTCGACAATCATCTGGTTACAGCCAACATTGACGAGTACCCTGATCCGTTGCGCAAGTACGAAGATGTCCTTGAGGGACGCTCAATGATAGTCACCAAGGCCGAACGAATTGATTGTGAATGTATAGTGCGCGGGTATATTTCCGGATCGATGTGGAAAGAACTCAAAGCAGCTCGCAAAGAAGGCAGCAACACTGTTCACGGCTTTGACTTTCCTCCTGATATCATGGAATCAGGAAAACTTCCCAAGGCGATTTTTACCCCATCCACTAAGAATGATTTCGGCCACGACGAAAACATCAGCTATATGCAACTGGTCGATCTCATCGGAGAGGAAACGGCTGCGTTGTGTCGTGACAAATCACTGGCGATTTACACCAAAGCTGCCGATTATGCCCTGACCAGGGGAATAATAATCGCCGATACCAAGTTTGAATTCGGTTTCAAAGATGGCCGATTTATCCTTATCGACGAAGTGCTCTCTCCTGACTCCAGCCGTTTCTGGCCAGTGAGCGAATACAAGGAAGGACAGGGTCAACCGTCGTTTGACAAACAGCCCGTACGGGACTACCTTGACAAGCTTGATTGGGATAAAAAGCCACCCGCACCGGCTCTGCCGGACGAAGTAGCAAAAGCCTCGGCGGATCGCTACCGCGAAGCTCAGCGGCTACTTACGGGCAAGTAAGGTACGATGCGTGCGGCAGATGTCCTAAACAGGCGATGGTTGCTCGACTGCGATGTAGTCATATAGGATGGAAACCTATCACGGAGAGATATGATGAATGGTGAAGTGAAGATAAAAAGAGCCTTAATATCAGTTTCAGACAAAACCGGCATCGAAAAACTCGCTCAGGGATTGGCCGATATGGACGTTGAAATACTGTCCACTGGCGGGACGCTAAAAACTATTAAGGATGCCGGACTGCATGCCATATCGGTATCCACCTTCACCGGTTCACCGGAGATACTTGATGGCCGCGTAAAGACACTGCATCCAAAGATACACGCTGGCCTGCTGGCTCGCCGCGACAATCAGTCCGACTTGGAGACCATCAATGAAGCTGATTACCGCTTAATTGATCTCGTTGTAGTTAATCTGTATCCCTTTGAACAGACTATTGCTCGTTCCGATGCTACCGACGCTGAAATTATTGAAAATATCGATATTGGTGGTCCGTCCATGCTGCGTTCTGCATCCAAGAACTACGCCAGTGTGACGGTCGTAGTTGACCCATCCGACTATAAACAACTACTTAAAGAAATGGAAGCAAACGACGGGGCTACGAGTCTTGAGTTCCGTCGCCAGTGTGCAGCCAAGGCGTTTGCACTAACCTCACGTTACGATACTTCTATAGCTCGCTACTTTGCTGCCGCTACAAAGGAAGAAACCGAAATGTTCCCACCAACGCTTAAACCTAGTTTCACTTTCCGTTCCGGTTTACGATATGGCGAAAACCCGCACCAATCAGCAGCATTATACATCGCTGATGAATACAAAGGTCCTACTCTTCTCGATGGCCAGATTCTTTCCGGCAAAGAACTTTCGTACAACAACTATGGCGACCTCGACTCATGCCTCGACATGCTTCTTGATTTCAAGGAGCCTTTTGCCTGTGTCGTCAAGCATGCCAATCCGTGCGGAGCCGCAGTGGGGGAAACAATTGCGCAGGCATACAAAGACGCTTACGACAGCGACCCGTTGTCGGCTTTTGGCTCGATCATTGGCCTAAACCGCGAGGTTGATATCGACTGCGCCAAACTGTTACATGAAACCCCATTTGTCGAATGTATGATAGCGCCATCCTTTACCAAAGAGGCATTCAAACTGCTCAAGCGCAAGAAAGCTCGCCGGTTGCTGGCTCTGCCACAGATTGCCGAAGGTTTCCCCACAGGCTACGTTGTATCCAAATACATCAGGGGGGGATTACTTCTGCAGGCACAGGATGAACTTGAAACCAATCCTGACGAACTGAAAGTTGTTACCAAACGCGAGCCTACACCCGAAGAATTGAAATCCTTGCTGTTTGCCTGGAAGGTTGTTAAGCATACCAAGTCCAATGCCATTGTTCTGGCTAAGGGCAACGCCACGGTCGGGATTGGAATGGGACAGACCTCACGGGTTGATTCCGGCTTCATGGCGGTCAAACGCGCTGGAGGACGAGCAAAAGGTGCGGTGATGGCTTCCGACGCCTTCTATCCAATGCCGGACGGGGTCGAGGTTGGTACCGATGCCGGAGTAACGGCGATTATCCAACCGGGTGGCTCGAAGGGGGATGATGCGGCAATTGAAGTTGCCAATAAGGCTGGTGCCGCGATGGTCTTCACCGGCCATCGTCACTTCAAGCATTAGCAGGAATTAAGAATAGCAGATCCGACAACAGTCCTGTCTCTTATAGGCTATGTTTCATAGCCGGAAGTCTTTCAACTCCACGAAACATTCACGGGTAATGACCGTACTCTTGATTAACAATGAATAAAGTCGCCTTCTGCAAAAAATAAAGGTACAATGGTGAAAAAAATAATCATCTCTGCGTTTGTTGTTATTGTTATCAGCGCTGTTCTGTTCTTTGCCATCGACGGTTCGGCCAAAAAAGATGAGGGTTCTAAAACTTTCCCAGTTGAGCAGGGTTCGATAATAGACAAAGCTCTCGCTGTGGGACGTATTGAACCAAAGAAAGAGATTTCAGTCAAGTCCAAGATTTCAGGTATCGTCAGGAAGCGGTATGTAGAGATTGGTGACTATGTGGAAACCGGAGATCCGCTCCTGGACATCGCCCCTGATCCAACGCCGCTTGAGTTCGCTGAGACTAAGCGCCAAGTGGAGTTGAACCAGGTTTCGTTCGACAATGCCAAACGCGAGTTTGACCGTACCAAAAGCTTAAAAGATAAGCAACTTATTTCTAATCAGGAGTATGATCGCGCTCTGGCTCTCTACAACGAAGCCGAGCTGCGTCTAAAACTGGCCAAAGAAAAACTCTCTTTGATTGAATCGGGAAAAACAGAAATCGCTGATCGAATTGTAGATAATATCATCAGATCACCCATCTCAGGAACGGTACTCTCGGTTCTTGTTGAGGAGGGTGACCCCATTGTTCCTCTTACTTCCTACCAGGCCGGTACTGATCTGATGACTCTGGCTCAGATGGATAATCTTATCTTCAGAGGTAACGTAGATGAGATCGATGTCGGTAAGCTCTACGAAGGAATGGTTGCCGAGATTGAGATCGGCGCTATCCCAAATAAAAAGATATCGGGAATACTACGGAAGGTTTCACCCAAAGCCCACAAAGAGGAAGGTTCAACTCTCTTTGAAGTTGAGATACAGATCGGAGAGATTGGAAAAAGTATTCTACGAGCCGGCTACAGCGCCAACGCCGATATTATCATAACGAGGAAAGAAGATATCTTGCTGGTGCCGGAACGATTGGTTCACATGGAAGACTCGGCTGCGTCAGTTGAGGTTCAGGATACCTTGGGTGTCATCACGACCCGTGACGTTGTTACGGGTCTGTCGGACGGTATCAATATCGAAATCACCGAAGGACTTGAGAAAGGCGAGTTGCTCGTCGAGCGCCCTCCGCGCGAGATAACTGGTGACTGATCGCTTTTTGAGGAATAGACTAATATAATGCCCTTTCAGATTATCAAGCAGTTCTTCAATGACATGCGTCGCCAGAAGTTACGCAGCATGCTGACTATGTTCGGTATTTTCTGGGGGACATGTTCGATTGTGTTGCTTTTCGCCTTTGGAACCGGTATCACCGAAGCTCAAATAAAGTCTCAGAAGGGAATAGGCGAAAACATTGCTATAGTCTGGCCGGGCATTACTGCCAGGGAATTCAAGGGGCTCCCGCGAGGTCGCCGCATCCGCCCCACCGAGGATGATATACGCCTTATCAAACAGAAAGCTCAGTCTATAACTCACATTTCACCGGAGTATTCGCGGTGGAATGTCAAAATGAAATACAGCCGGAATGAGACCATCCGCAATGTGGTAGGTATCTGGCCGGAGTTTGGGCTTATGCGCAATCTCATCCCGGATTACGGCTCGCGCTTTATTAATAATCTTGACCTATCTAAGAAACGACGAGTTGCCTTCATAGGCAACATCCTAAAGGAAGATCTGTTCCACGAGGAAGGAGCGGTCGGGAAAACGGTCATGATTAACAATGTACCTTTCACCGTAATCGGAGTCATGAAAGAGAAGAAACAGGACAGCTCATACAATGGGCGCGATGCCCGCAAGGCATTCATCCCTGCCTCGACATTCAGGACGATGTATTCATTTCGGTATGTTAACGATTTCGTAATTCAGTGCCCACCAACGGTTTCTATGGAGAGAGCAAAGAGGGAGGTCTACGAAATTATGGGGGCAAAATACCGCTTTGACCCGGATGACACTGAAGCATTGAAGATATGGGATACAACTCGAGGTTTTGCATTTCTGAGAAACTTCTTCCTGGCGTTCAACACCTTTTTGGTTGGCATCGGCGTAGCCACCCTAATTACAGGCGGTATTGGCGTCACGAACATAATGAATGTTGTTCTTGAAGAACGAACCAAGGAAATCGGTATCAAAATGGCTCTCGGAGCCAGGAAGAGCGCAATACTGAGTCAATTCCTGTTCGAGACTATGCTCATTACCGGCATCGGCGGGATCCTGGGGTTCCTCTTTGCGTGGGGAGTAGTATCCGGAGTTGGTATGATGGGCTTTGAAGATTATATCGGTGTACCACGAGTCAGCCTGTTCAGTGGTGTTCTGGCTATTGTTCTTTTGGGGATCATTGGCACTTTGGCGGGAATATTTCCAGCACGGCGGGCATCAAACCTCCAACCGGTACAGGCCATGAAACTATTTTAGAACGATGATAAACTTCGCTACTGTATACAACGTTTTTATTCGCGATTTTCATAAACAGAAGAAACGAATTACGCTAACACTTCTGGCTCTTGGCTGGGGAACGATTTCCATCATGCTGCTTCTGGGATTCGGTGAGGGACTACACACTCAGCTCAGTATTAACCAGAAAGGGATGGGCGACGAAATATCGATCCTGTGGGGCGGGCAGACCACTATCCCGTTCAAGGGTCTTGGCAAAGGTCGCCACATTCACCTGTTCAAAGAAGACCCGGCGTACCTGAAGAAGCGCATTCCAGAATTACGGTATATTGCTGGAGAGTATCATCGATGGGGAGCAGCAGTTAAGTATGGCGACAAGATTCTCAGCGAACATATCAACGGAATCGCCCCTGAGTTCGAGATGATGCGTGCCCATATTCCCATGATGGGGGGTCGTATGATCAACGAACTGGACATGCAACTTAAACGGCGGGTAGCGTTTCTCGGCGACGGGTTCAAGGAACGTCTGTTTGGAGATGAAGACCCAATCGGCAAGCAGATATTCATTAACGGCATGCCCTTTATGGTTATCGGCGTGATGCAGGAAAAAATGCAGATGAGTTCCTACTCCGGTTCAGATGAGGATAAGGTCTCTATTCCAGCCACCACTTTCCAAACAGTATTCGGGGATCGTTACCTTGATAACATCGTGTATCAGCCCTGGGATGTGGACAACATGAAATCTGTCGAAAGGCAGGTATACGAAGCGATGGGCGTGCGGTACAAGTTCGATCCGAACGATGAACGCGCCCTGCAAATATGGGATACGGCCGAAGGTGCTCGCGAGTTCAACAACATGCTAACAGGGATAAACATATTTTTGGGTTTTATCGGCAGCCTGACCCTGTTAATCGCTGGCGTCGGAGTGGCCAACATTATGTATGTATCCATCAAAGAGCGCACTCGGGAGATTGGCATCAAGATGGCGGTCGGTGCGCGACGGTCGTATATCCTGTTTCAGTTTTTGATCGAGGCGTTACTGATTACATTCTTTGGTGGCTTGGGAGGAATGTCGATCAGTTACATCCTCACCGAAGCATTCAAAAGAATCCCTATCGAATCCGAGGTGCTCGATTTCATGGGACGACCAACAATCTCTCTTGAGATTGGTTTGATAGTGGTGTCTATTTTGGGAATAATGGGTATCATCAGCGGTCTTTTCCCGGCCATGAAAGCGGCCTCGGTCAACCCGGTGGAATCGTTGCGTCACGAGTAACCTGAAGTAATGCGGAGCTAATGACAATGATTGATTTGTGCAAAGTGACCAAGACCTACATTACCGGCACGGTCGAATTCAAGGCACTCAAAGATATCGATTTACAAATTGATAGGGGTGAATTTGTGGCCATAGTGGGGCCGTCGGGTTCTGGCAAATCGACCTTGATGAACCTGCTCGGATGTCTTGATGTTCCCACATCGGGTGAGTATCGGTTGGAAGGACATTCGGTAAACAAGCTTACTTCCAATCAACTGGCTGATATCCGCAACACGAAGATTGGTTTTGTCTTTCAAGCTTTCAATCTACTTCCATATGCCACTTCCTACGAGAATATTGAAGTGCCGCTGCTTTTTGCAAAGGTATCTGCAAAAAAGCGCAGAGATCGCATTCTTGAACTGTTGGCCTTGGTTGGTCTGGCTGATAAACTCAACAACAAACCTACTGAGCTGTCAGGTGGCGAGATGCAGCGGGTTGCTATTGCCCGTGCCCTGGCTAATGACCCGGACATCATCCTTGCTGATGAGCCAACCGGCAATCTGGACAGTAAATCTGGCACTGCTATCATTGAGATGTTTCACCAGATGTGGAAATCGGGAAAGACAATTATTTTAATTACCCACGATATGAAGCTAGCTGATCAAACTCAACGCATAATCCGTTTAAAGGATGGCGCGATTGACGGCAACGGGAATCTGGCCTGAAAAAACTATGGTACTTTTTTGTACCATTCAATGAACAGTTACGACATGAATTGCATCACTCACCAAGACTAGTCTCTGTCTATGTGACAGCCTGCTTATGCCTATAAAAAGCCGTTATCTTTCGGAAACAAGCTTGATGATTTAAGACTGTCTCCTTTCTCTTATTCGCTTTATGTCATATATTGATACAAAATAACTCAACTTATGAGAGTAAAGTGTTGCCATGATTTCTGTTAAACGTTTCTCAATTATTATCCTGTTCCTTCTGATGGGACTTGCGATTTCTTCCTGTCTCTTTGCTCAAACTGATCTCGATCCGTTACCATTGACAAGAATCGAGATGGTGATAGATACCATCCATGGCGTGGCGATTGAAGACCCCTACCGTTGGCTCGAAGATAGTGAATCGGATGAAGTTATCCATTGGACAGAGAAACAAAGCAAATATTTTCACTCTTATGTCGACAGTTATCCCGACCGCTACAAAATGAAAAAACGCCTTACCAACCTTATGACAATTGGCTCGGTATCGTCTCCGACTGTTCGTAACGATGATTATTTTTACTATCGCCGTGAGGGAGATCAAAACCATTCTATCCTTTATCGAAAGCACGGGTTGAATGGCAATCCAGAAGTGATAATTGACCCTAATACTTTTTCTGATGACGGCACGGTGGCAATGGACTGGAGCTATATTTCATCAGATGGTTCACTTATAGCATACGGAATTTCAAGTTCAGGTTCCGAACGATCAACACTGCATCTCATACGAACCAGCGACAAGACAAATCTGGCTGATACTATCCCCTTCACGCGCGGTGTTTCCATGGCATGGTTACCGGATAATAGCGGTTTCTACTTCACCCGGTTTGCTACTGCTGGAGAGGTTCCAAAAGAGGACGAAGCCTATTACCGGCGGGTGTTTCTGCATACGATTGGGCAAAGATGGGAAGACGACCCCTTGATCTTCGAAGATAAAGACGACAAGACTTCGTGGCCGGGTGTAAGTCTTTCACCAGACGGCACCAAGCTCATTGTCTATCTGTTCCAAGGGTGGTCGCGGACCGATCTTTACCTGAAAGACCTTTCGCACCCAGATGCGGAGTTTGTCAAAATTAATGGGTTGCTTGAGGCTAACCTGAGTGCACAGCCGCTCGATGATTGCTTTTTGATACTGTCCAATCATAACGCTCCCCATTATCGACTCCTGAAAGGAAGTTACGATCAACCTGAAAGCGAAAACTGGAAAGAGATCATCCCTCAACGTGAGGAAATCGCTCAGACCTTTATGGTTATTAACAGCCAGATTGTGCTTCATTCTCTTAGAAAAGCTCACTCGGTTGTTGAGATATTCGATCTTAATGGACGATCCGTTAAGACCCTAACTCTGCCTGAAATGGGCACTACTTATGGGTTAAGTGGCGAACACGATGGTCATGAATTATTTTTCAACTTTTCATCGTTCAATACACCATCCAGTGTCCTGCGATATGATTTTAACAGCGACTCGATTATTACGTTCGACCAGGTCCCGGCGGGTATTGACGTGTCAAACATCGAAGTAAACCAGGTTTGGTATGAGTCTGCCGATGGAACACCAATATCCATGTTTATTGTACATCGTCAAGACATTGAACTAAATGGACAAAACCCTACCTACCTGACAGGTTACGGCGGGTTTAATGTCTCCGAGAAACCATATTTCTCGCGGACTATTGCTTTCTGGGTCAACCGTGGGGGTGTATTCGCTGTACCTAACCTTAGAGGAGGCGGGGAATATGGGGAAGAATGGCATCGTGATGGAATGCTTGAGAACAAACAAAATTGCTTCGATGATTTTATTGCTGCCGCAGAGTATCTGTTCGCCGAAAAATTCACTTCTCCCGAACACCTTCTGATCTCTGGCGGTTCCAACGGCGGCCTTCTGGTAGGTGCGGTATTTACCCAACGACCTGAACTGTGTCGAGCAGTTGTTTGTTCGGTTCCTCTATTGGACATGATCCGGTACCACCTGTTCCTGATCGCACGCCTGTGGATTCCAGAGTACGGCTCCAGCGAGGACCCTGAGCAATTTGAATATATTCGCGCCTATTCGCCATATCACAATGTCACAGCAGGAGCAGCGTACCCAACAATTTTGTTTAAAGCCTCGGAATCTGACAGTCGGGTTCATCCAATGCATGCGCGCAAAATGACGGCTCTGATGCAGGCCGCCACGGGGTCTGACAACCCGATTTTGCTGCGCTTGGAGACTAAAGCCGGTCACGGTCAAGGGAAGCCAACGAGCAAGCGGATTGAGGACCTTGTCGACACCTGGTGCTTTATCTTCAAAACTCTTGGACTGAAGATGTAGAAGGGGGAAAAATGTCGTTGGGAGAACACCCTTTAGCGGTTTTGCCCTTTCCTTTTAACTCCCGTCGAGTATATTCCTTACAATGATCGAAGCTACATTCCAAAGAATAGCTCGCGGTGACTTCTTTCTGATAGCCGGACCGTGTGTAATCGAATCGGAAGAGGTCTGCATGCAAGTCGCCGAGCATATGACCAACTTGGCTGAGGAACTTGACTTTCCATACATCTTCAAATCATCATACAGAAAGGCCAACCGCACCTCGGTATCATCATTCACCGGCCACGGTTTGAATAACGGCCTTGCGATTCTCCAAAAAGTGAGGAGTCGCTTTAATATACCGGTACTGACTGATGTACATGAGACGGGCGAAATTCCGCAGGTAGCAAAAGTGGTTGATATCCTGCAAATACCGGCTTTTCTCTGCCGCCAGACGGACCTTATTGTACAGGCCGCAGCTACCGGCAAGTGGGTAAATATCAAAAAAGGTCAGTTCATGGCTCCTGAGGACATGGCTCACGCGGTTGCCAAAGCCAACACCGACAAACTGATGCTCACCGAGCGAGGAACTACATTCGGGTATCATAATTTGGTAGTGGATTTTCGATCACTATTAATATTGAAACAGTATGGTTTAACCATATTCGATGCCACGCATTCGCTTCAGCAACCCAGTGGGTCCGGCAACGTATCAACCGGCCAGCCGGAATATGTTATTCCTATGGCCAGGGCAGCTGTAGCAATTGGCATCAATGGTCTTTTCGTTGAGACGCATCCAAATCCGCAGAAAGCTCTATCAGATGCCGGGGCGATGTTACCTCTGGATAAGATGAAAGAGTTGCTGGAAACGGTATTACGCATTCGCCAGGTATTAGAATAGAGACAACCAATGAAAAAACTTTCGCGAGATGAATTCCAAAATAGACTGGCAAAAA
>QNAG01000039.1 GCA_003641415.1 Candidatus Zixiibacteriota bacterium
CGCCTTATTCACCTGATCTCAACCCGATCGAGCGGGTCTGGCTGATTATGAAAGCTCGCTGGTTCAACAACCATGTCTGTAAGAATGTTGACCAACTTATCGACCGATTGGATCAAGCGATTCCCGATGTCATTAACAACCCGCAACACACCCAAAAAACAGCTGCAATCGGAAAGTTATTCTGAGAACTACTATAAAGCTATTGCCGGGGCACAATATAAGTTTGTAGTTTTCTCTTTCAGAATTTTACTTCTGAACTTCCGGTATGTCGGATTGTTTATTGAAACTTTTTTGTGAATCGACATCCAATTTCTCATGATACTTGACTGCCGCTTTGACAAACTCACGGAAAAGCGGATGCGGTCGGGTCGGGCGTGATTTTAATTCCGGATGGAACTGAGACGCCACAAACCAGCGATGCTCCGGAATCTCGATAATCTCTACTAATCTACCATTAGGTGATAAACCGCTAAGACGGAGACCATGTTCGGTAAGCATTTCTCTGTAGACGTTGTTGACTTCGTAGCGATGGCGGTGGCGTTCGGATATCTCATTTGTTCCGTATGCTTTAGCGGCCAGAGAACCATCTTCAAGAATACACGGGTAAGCTCCCAATCTCATCGTACCGCCCAATTCGCTGACCCCTTCCTGATCAGCCATCAAATGAATAACCGGATGCTTTAACCCTTCCTGGTAGAATTCATAACTGTGCGCATCAGGCAAATCACACATGTTGCGGGCAAACTCTATGACAGCGCACTGCATTCCCAAACAAATCCCCAGAAATGGAATATTGTTCTCGCGCACATACTGAATGGCATCGATTTTCCCCTCGACTCCACGTTCGCCAAAACCTCCGGGAATGAGCAGACCGTCTATATCGTACAACAGTTTACCTGCGCCGTGTTGCTTAATATCCTCCGAACTGACCCAGATGAGTTTTACCTCAGCTTCGCTCGGAACACCACTGTGCACAAAAGCTTCTATGATAGATTTGTAGGCATCTTTGAGATTCACATATTTTCCGCAGATAGCGATCTTAATATGGTGTTTGGGGTAGTGGATTTTTCTTACCATTTCTTCCCATTCGCCCATTACAGGATCAGGAAGATCAAGCCCGAAATGTCTGCAGATAATATCGTCAGTTCCCTGCTCGTGAAACTTCAAAGGCACTTCATAAATTGTGGAAACATCTTCAGCAACAATAACGGATTCGGTCGGAACAGAGCAGAAGAGGCTAATCTTTTTGCGCAATCCTTCATCGAGTGGGCGTGCAGAACGACACAACAGCATGTTGGGCTGAATACCGATTGCTCGAAGTTCGCGAACTGAATGTTGAGTTGGTTTAGTTTTGAATTCACCGGCTGTTGTTATATAAGGAACCAGTGTGACATGTATGTACATAACGTTACTGAAGCCTTCTTCTATTCCCATTTGTCGGATGGCTTCCAGGAACGGCAAAGACTCAATATCCCCCACAGTACCACCAATTTCGCCTATGACAACATCGGGTTTATCTTCCAATTGAACGAAACGGCGGATGCGTTTTTTGATTTCTTCGGTAACATGGGGTATTACCTGTACTGTTGCCCCCAAATAGTCTCCGCGTCGTTCCCTGGTGATGATAGTATGATAAATCTGGCCAGTGGTTACGTTATTATCGGTGCACAAGGTATTATCCAGGAAGCGTTCGTAGTGTCCTAAGTCCAGGTCGGTTTCGGAACCGTCATCGAGCACAAAAACTTCGCCATGCTGGAAGGGGTTCATGGTTCCGGGGTCGACATTGAGGTACGGATCGAGTTTTATATTGAGCGCTTTGAGTCCGCGTTTCTGCAAGAGCAATCCTATTGATGCTGCCGCAATCCCTTTTCCAAGCGCTGAAACTACCCCACCGGTAATAAAAATGTACTTCACTTTCTCAGACATAACTTTCCCTATTTGTAAATCCCATCCATTTTTTTCAAGTCTTCCGGAATATCAACCGAGACGGTCCGCATCTTCGTCTTGAAGACAATTATCTGTCCGCCATTTTCAAGAATGCGTAATTGCTCAAGCGACTCCGCTTTCTCCAGTGGAGATTTCTTCCATCGGGCAAACTGCAATAAATTTGAACGGCGATAGAAATAAATCCCTACATGCCCGAGGAATTGATATTGAGCAGTGTAGCTTTTCGGGTCAACATCTCGCAGATAAGGGATTGGAAACCGTGAAAACCACAGGGCGCGACCATTAGCTGCCGTTACTACTTTAACGATGTTGGGGTCATGAAGTTCATGGTCAGATTGTAACCGATGAGCAAAAGTGGCATAGTGAATCGAAGGTGTTTTCTTCATAATTGATATTACACGGTCCAACACTGGCGCTTTAACCCCGAAATTATCCGCCTGGATATTAACAATCAGCTTACCACCGACCTTTTCAATCACTTCGGCCACCCGGTCAGAGCCGGTGCGATGACGCTTTGACGTGATTATTGCTTCACCGTCAAAATCCTCTACAATCTCTTTAATTTTTTCACTATCGGTAGCTACAATCAAACGGTCTATCTGCTTTGATTTGCTGATTTCGTTGTACACATAAGCTAACAGGGGCTTACCTCGATATGGATGGATCACCTTATTAGGGAAACGTGTTGACCCGAGTCGTGCTGGTATAACCGCTACTACGTCAATCATCAGTCGATGACTTTCGGTACGAGGAAAAACTGGTTGTTGGCAGCAGGTTCATTTATCTGTACTTCCCTGTGACTTAGAGAGAATTTCGTTATGTCGTGCCAACATAAGGACTTACAGGGCATGGCCGTGCCGTGTAATTCTTCATTTGTGTTAACAGCCTGCAATTGTCTGAAATTCACAGCGTTTACAATAAACTTCCCTGCCAGTTGTATGATTTCCTCAAGGGTCAACGCGAAACGGGCAAGTCGTGCTAAATGCTCAACTTGTTGATATATAAGTCGCATAGATGAAAGTACTTCGCTCTGACAGTCATGTCAAGAAAAGAGTCATAATCAGCAGGAGTTTATCAACCAATTTATCTTGGCGGTCTTTCTGTATTAGAGCTATTCCTTAAGTTTTGACTTTTTTCTTTGCTATCTTGAATTGTTCATTCTTTTATCTATGCCTGGATTAATCTTTTTCTGGATACACCTGTCATATTTTTGGAAATTAAATGAATGGCGAAGGCAGATAACGAGACAATCACTAGGCTTGTTGCCCAGGCCCGGGAAGGTGACCGGGAGGCGTTTTCAAAACTGATACGGTTAATGATGAACGACATTATAGCTCTTACATTTAGGATGACCGGTGACCGAGAAACGGCAAAAGATCTGGCTCAGGACACTTTCCTGACAGCCTGGGAAAAGCTGTCCGGCTTTCGTGGTGAAAGCGCATTCCGCAGTTGGTTGTATCGAATAGCAACCAATAAAGCCATCAATTTATTAAACCGACCAGCTTCTCGTGAACTTCCCCTTGATATGGAACTACCATCAGTATCAACCCCTGAAACCAAACTTATCCGCAAAGAGTTGCAGGACAGTGTACGAGAGTTTATGCAACAGCTTCCTCCCGGGCAACGAGTCGTATTTGACTTGCGCTTTTATAAACAGTTGAGTTTCGAAGAGATTTCAACCATAACTGGTCGCGCAGTTGGTACGGTTAAGACTCACTATAGACAGTCTGCAATAAAGTTGCGAGAGTGGGCTTCCAGAAAGGGATGGCGGTCATGAATTGCCGCAAAGCACAAGAGGAGCTGTACGAACACCTCGGACAGCAAAAACTCCCTGATTACCTTGAGGAACACATCACACAGTGCGATGATTGCCGTGCTCTCTGGCAAGAGCTTTGTCAATTCGGTTCCATGCTGGGCAGTGATGAATCCTTTTACATTGACCCTGTCGAAATAGACGAAATGACTCAGCAAATAGAGCAGAGGATTGACAATGCAACCCCTCAGAATGTTCCCCTGTTTAATAGAATCATTCAATTCGCGTTGCCGGTGGCAGCTTCACTACTGTTCTTATTTGGTATATCAAGATTAACTAACAATCCACTAACTTCCTACTCCGATCAGGAACCAACGCTTTACCAGATTTCCGAGTGGAGTGATTTGACATACGGTAACGACGATGACATCGAATTTGATGCTATCACTTTTAACCTGCTTCTGCGAGATTATACATCAGGAGTGGAGACTGCCTCCGGCGAGGCGCTTCTTGACGATCTCACTGATGATGAATTTGAATATCTAAAAGATAACCTGGATATGGGAGATCTGTTGTGATACGTATAGGTAATTTTATGTTGGCTGTTTTTCTTGCAGCTCTTTTGTGTCTGGTACCACCGATATCAGCAGAAACTTTAGTTGATTCGGTTTTGTTGACTCCCAGTCAGCAAGATTGGTACCCCGAAATGGGCATGGGGACCAGACAAGTTCCCGGATTTCACTTTGCTCAGATTGATCAAGATTCACGACCACAAGTAGAACCGGAACGCCAATCGCGTCAGCGTCGCAAACACCTTGAACAGTTGCGTCTGTTTAAGTTGCTTGAACTGCTTGATCTTTCCCCTGAGCAGGAGTCAGATTTTATTGTGGCTTTCCGTCAGCACCGCAAAGCTCAACAAAAGCTGCATTCAGTACGAGCTGATATCGTTGATCGATTAGCCCTTGGACTTAAAGAAAAATCTTTGCCACCGGATGAGGTCTATCTGTTGGTGGGGAAACTTGAAAAAAACTCCCAGGAACATCTGAAACAGAACCAGGAATTTCTGGGACAGGTCCGGGGTATTCTTGATGTCTGGCAGTATGGAAAACTGGCCGTGTTTAAGGATCGCTTTGAGTATGAACTACTGGAAGCCGTGAAAACCTTTCACGACCGACCTGGCCGCGGGATGGGACGTGAAGAACACTATGGTAGATAATGAATCACTGGATACGAGATAAATCAAAAAACGAACTAACTGAACTAAGGAGGTTGTTATGAAGAAGACAGTAATCCTAGGTATGGTTCTGGCGCTCCTGGCGTCATCAGCCTGGGCACAGTTTGATGGTCGCGGATGGGGTCAAGGTGATCGCCCTATGCCCCAGGGACAGCGACAACAGGGATTCGGTCCGCATCATGGGCAAGGATTTCATCAAGGGCAAGAGTTTGGAGGGGCTTTATTGTTCGCTGATGAAATAGGATTGACTGATGCTCAGCGAGACAAGATCGAAACCTTGATGATAGAACACAGGCTTGCGATGGTGGACATTAAAGCTGAAGCCAGGAAAGCTCAGATAAAGGTCAAAGCAATCATGCGCGATGTTGATACTCCTGAATCAGATGTGATGCGAGCTATAGACGGAGCAGCGCGGGCAAAATCTGAAATTGCCAAAGCTAAGTATGCTCACCGCAAGCAGTGTCGTGAAATTCTTACACCGGAACAGCAAGACAAACTGGATGAGTTGCGCCTTGAGCGACGTAAAATGCGCTTTGAAGACAGACCCGGCAAGGGTTCTCCTCGTGGCCGTCGCTCTGGAAGATAAGCGCGAATCCTGACAGATTAATCTCTGTATTGACCGCCTGGTTGTATAGCCGGGCGGTTTTTTAGTAGTACGCCCGGTATGTGCACAGACTTGGAGGTGGAAGTCCTCCCCGGACGCCCCATAGCTATGGGCTTGTTGAAGAACCCCGGTCAGCGATACCATAAGGGGGAGACAAGTCCCGTCTCTGCCACGAGAGGAGATTGAAATCCCGAGCAGCGGGCGGTTTTACGTCGCCCGTTCTCAAAACCGCACTCTCAACAAACTTGCACTTAGGATACTTTTTCAACAAGCCATTGAGAATATCTCCGAATCTCTGTTGTCTCGTAGCGGATTACTCACCAAGGAAGAACTTTACCCTGCTGTTGTTTGTCTCCCGCCAATCTTCGAGATATTTCTGAAATTCAGCGAATTTATCAACCGGCACAAGATTTCTTGAGTATGCATTATAATAAGAGACAATAACCACCGTATCTTTGGTAATTGTTGATCTGCGCCAGTTCGCAAAGGAGCAATCGAGACTTGAATCAGACGGTACTACAATAGAATCTACATTCAGAGATATATCCCATGTGATAGCCAATTCGCAGTAGCTTTCGCTACAATCCTGTAAATCAACCGGAATAGATCTGGTATTGAAATCAATCTCATCAATCGCACTCCTTAGTGAAAAAAGAAGTGGGCTGACAAACAATGTATTGCCAAGACGTGGAAGTGAACGGTGGGTCAGAGCAGTAATAGTCGCCTGAAGAGGAACATCTGGATTTTCAACTTCTTGAAAATCAACTGAGGTAATTTCAAAATCTCCGATTTCTTCCGGAAGCCATCTTTCTGCGTATTCGGTCAATTTTTCACTATCGCATCGACGTATATAATATTGCATTCGCCTTGCCTGATTACCAGTAACAGAAATGTCGAGTTGAAATCTGGCTGAAAGATCATCGTTTATGTGAAGTTTAGCATGACGACTCTTGCTGTTATCAGAAACACTACTGGGGGGTGTTCGTAAAAGAATCCCGCCTGTATCGGTCACAACAAGCGCAGGAAGGTTTTCATCAACGAAGGGAAGATCACCGAACGGACACAAATCGCATGTAGGATCAAGCCAAATAGTGTCGCCCTCCACAATAGTCATAGTGATTACATGATTAAAGCCTGTTGTTGGAAATGTAGAGTCTATTTTCCGATGACCGCGAGTAGCAATAAGCGCAGGGTAAGCTTCAATGCCGTGACATTTCATATATGAAACAAGCAATGTTGTCAGGTCTTTACAGTCGCCGTATCCATGCTCTTGTGTCCATGAAGCAGCGTGCGGGCGAAAACCTCCCACACCAACCTGGACGCAAACATAGTAGGTGTTGTCGAGGACATATCTGTATACTGCGCGGGCAACGTTTAGCAGGCTGTTGAAAAAGTCGGTTCAGGGTGGTTAGTTTCTTTTGTCGTTATCATATTGTGCTCAGTCGGATGATGGTGGATATCTTTGCTCAGTGATCGACCTGTCTCTGATTCACGAAAATGCCGGCGAAATGAAAAACTCCATTTTTTGTCTTTTCCTTTAGTAATACCAGTAAACCCACGATCGAAAATTACTATTGCGTTTGCTTCAGGGTATTCGGTTGGAGCTTCAATTACCCATTCACTTGCGCCTATTATACCCCATTCATCTGAGCTATAAGTTGATACGGGAACAATAGAGATAATTAGTACCGCACAGACAACAAATGATCGGATAATTCTCGTTAAGAACATATCTTCCTCCTCTCTTACCATTTTGAAAATAGAACTTCCTTTTAATGTGTCAGGAACGAAGAAGCAACCCGCGATGTCTCCTGACAAGAAGAACGATAACACTCCAAAGCATCTGCACAAGGTTCATTATTAAAGAGCGTTATTTGAATCATTCGTACATTGGTAGCTTTTTCCCTTACTCCCGTTGTCGTTCTCGGAATAGCTGGCCTATCTCGGCGCCTACGATGAACACCACCGATGAGTAATAAAACCAGAATGCAACTATTACCAAAAATACATAGGTGCCATAAATAGCCTTGATTGTCGCCATATGTGTGATATAGTACCCGAAAGCCTGCTTGGCAATCTCCCACAAAACAGCCGCCCATAGTGCGCTTAGCGCCACGACCCGTTTTTGAAGTTTCTCATACGGAACCAGGTAGTACAGCACAAAAAATACCGAGAATACCAGAGCAAAGGACACTACAGAAAATGATAATCGCTCCAGCGCACTCAGCTCCAGAAACTTAAGGAGTTCGACATTTGATGCGGAATCCTTGAGAATCTCCAGCACTGGCAATACTGTAATCGAAAACACAACATAAACCATCACCAATAGGATCATACCAAAGTCACGCAGCTTGCCTACCAGCATATGTTTCTGGACTCTACTGGCGAAAACCTGATTGAGGATAGTGCGCATGCTGGAGAATAACCCGCTGGCGGCAAACAGCAGACCCGCAGCACCGACAATTCCGGCTACTTTGCGGTAAACACGAAACTCCTCGACACGATCAAAGATAATTTGTCGGATAGTTTCGCTGTAGGTTTCATAGGGGATAATGCGGCCAATGATTGTGGTAATCTCGTTCTCGAGAGCGCTTCGTTCCAGGATTGCCCCCAACACGGCGAACATCACCAATACAAATGGCACCACACAGACAAACAACGAAAACGACAACCCGCCCGACAGCAGAAAAATATGGTGATCATCGACCCGATTGTACAGCCCACCGAAGTAATGTTGAAGCCATTGCCGAATAGAATAGTACGCCGGAGGGTGAAAAAACCAAACGGGTTTGTTATCCTTGTTGTCAGAGGTCATTACAGCTTTCGTCGAGAGTCATAGCGATTGTCATAAATACCTTCCACTTAAATCTTTCCTAAGTCTGAAAACTTGGGGCGCTCGGTTTACAACTGGCTGGCGATAGTATCTCTCGGTTCAAATCGCTTCAGCAACCACAGATCATGTTGGTAGATAAAAATTAGACGCACCGGACGGTCTTTCATATTAGTACTATCCATTACAAAACAATCAGCAATTGCGTGTTTATCGGTATAGGCTATTTCGCAATCGCCCAGACGTTCAAAGGGAAAATCATTCTCATACCCCCAGCAGAAGTTTAGAAGTGAATCACTATTCTGCCCCGCGGAGAGAATATCAGGTGACAAAAGAGAATCGATTGCGGCTCGGCTATGATTCTTAATTGCTTCCTGAAGCTGGAAAACTTGCTCTTTGAGCACCGGGATGTGGTCCCTCGAAGGAGTCTCTTTGCTGCAACCAGCGATAAAAATAAAGCCGACAACTAAAATGATGGTTGTAAATCTATTCATTTGTTTTCCTTCGGTATTAAGCCATCGAAACGAAACTGACCATTGCCGCTACGTTCAATTACACCGGCCTTTACCAGGGAACTCATAGTTCGAGTGGCGGTTATGTTCCAAAACCAATATTTATACCCTTGTGTTATATTGTCATGTCCAAACGAAGATGCAATAATCTGCAAGCTGTCACCAGCGTCGATTAACAATTGATCGGCTGGCCGTACCAAAGCATCGATAGCCAGACGGACTATCGAAGAATCCATAACATACGCCTTAGGTATATAGTCTGGAGTATACTCCCAGCGAACCCGACCTTTTCTCCTCCCCTTGAAAAGGAAGTTCGGGTCACATTTAATCTCCGGCAATTGGTCGCCATAGTAAATGCGGTAGTTGGATTTATTTTTGTTAGCAGCATAGAAACTGCTCCCGGTCAGAACTGGTCCTCCCTGGACAAAATACATAAACGATGGAGTATAGATATTGCAAAGGTCATTACCTCGAAAAATTGTAAGAAACTCTCCTTTGGAAATGAACCTGCTCCCCAGATCCCACCAGAGAACCAAACCGCCAATAACAGGATAGGTATGATAAAGTATGGCGCCACCATCGTAAAAGGTATTGGAATCTACCGGTACTTTCCCTTCGGCAATGAGACTATCGCGTACTTTGCGGTACGTATCCATCTGCGCCGCTATAACTGACGCAAGAGAATCGCTGGTTGAAACCGCCAATTGCTTCCCCGCTTCAGCTTCCGCAACTGATATAACAGGCACATTAAGTTTATAAGTACCTTTATCTATTCGAATGTAACCCCTGGCGGTCCAGTTTTCAATTTCCTTCTTTACAAACGAAGTGTCGCATATTGCCAGATCGGCAATCTCCCCTATTGATTTCCCTTCGTTTAGCAAAACAAAAAGCGTACGAGCAAATTCGTTATCGAAATTTGGTAAGTTGCCAACGCGTGGTGGAAGCATTATGCGATTCTGAAAATACGGCACCATCCCATCCGGTAAATGAAAGGTTATATTAAAGTGCTGTTCGTACGCTAATTGGTCTGGAAGAATTATATCCATTGTGTCGACCACATCGAAGAGCCGCAAAGTCACTTGAGCCCGGCCATAATTCCCCGGTATCACCAGAACCGGATCGAGCCAGGCAGTTTCGCCGGGAGGAATGGCATAGCATGTATGCGCTCGTCGATTCGGATTTAGGTACTCGCCGGTATACTGAAGTTCTGTTTCAGCAATGATGAACTTGGTCAATGGACTTCTGTTGGCAACCTCCATTCGGGCTCTCTGTTCACCCCAACGCCACGAAGGAACCTCTACTTCTCCGACATATATATCTCGTTCCTGAGTGCAAACCACCTGTCCAAACATAATTGCGCTTAATATGGCGACTGTTAGAAATCTCTTTCGCATCTTAGTTTCTCCTCATTTGTCGTTGGGCTGCGAGTTGACCACATGCAGCGTTGACATCAGTCCCCCGACTCTTACGAACCATCACAGCCGGTAACCGGGGATAGAGTTTCCGGGCAAAAGCATCCACTTCTTCATCAGTAGGGCGAATGAAATCCAGTCCTTCTACCGGGTTATACGCCAGGATATTTATTTTACAGGGAATCCCCTGCAACAGACGAGTTAACGCCTTGACATCTTCCATACTGTCGTTAAAACCCTTAAACAGGATGTACTCTATAGTTACACGAGATTTTGTCTTTCGGGTATAGTAGCGCAGGGTTTCCATCAGACTATCAAGATCGTAACTGCGAGCAACAGGCATCAGTTGCTCTCGCTTTTCCTGCGTAGCGGCGTGCAACGAAAGAGCCAGGCGGCTCTTGAGTCCAAGGTCTGCCAATTTGCGAATGCCGGGATTTATTCCTGAAGTGGAAATAGTGACCTTGCGAGCTCCAACACAAAGACCTGTTTCATCCGTAATTATATCCAGTGCTTTGAGAACATTATCGAGATTCAGTAACGGTTCCCCCATACCCATCATAACAACGTTTGTGAAAACATCGCTGCCAAATCTCTCACGCAACCCAAGTAACTGCCCGACAATTTCACCAGGCGTAAGGTCACACAGCAGACCCATAGAACCGGTGGCACAGAAACGGCATCCCAAGGCACATCCGGACTGAACTGATATGCATGCTGTTGTCCGATCACCACCCGGGATGAGTACTGTCTCAACCGGATTGCCATCACTTAAACGAAAAAGAAACTTGCGCGTACCGTCCTGCGAAACTAATTCTTTCTCCAATTCCAGCAAATCGAAGACATAATCTTTATCTAAACGTTGCCTGACTTCTTTGGTAAGGTCTGTCATCTTGTTAAAATCATACTGCCTGACTTTGTACAGCCAGTTATAGACTTGGCCGCCCTTATAGGCTTTTTGCCCCAATGTCAGCATCAGTTCTTCTAATTGTGGCTGGGTATAACCCATAATGTTGATCTTTTTCATAGACATGTAATTTAACGGAAAGACATTAAATGGCAAGGTCATTTCACTATACGACCTAACAATCCGTTAATCGCTGGATAGAATAAAAGTTGAATGGCTCTTATATGTTTGTCATACCAGTACTTGACACATGGGGATGACAGACATTTATTAAGCGAGATTTCGGGGTGTAGCGCAGCATGGTCAGCGCGCCTGCTTTGGGAGCAGGATGTCGGAGGTTCAAATCCTCTCACCCCGATTTTGTTTGTTCCCTCTTAAACCCGGAAGATTCAAAGGAAAAACCTTTAATGACAAAGGCTTATACCAGTTTATGGATAGTGTTAACAAAGTAAATCTGAACGATTTTAAAACAGATATAAACAAGGCGTAAAAAGCTCGCAGGAGCTACCTGATGTTAAACCCACAGACCACCAGAATTGCGTTCATACAGTCGCCAGCTTTCCCTTTGTAATTTATTTACTCTAAATCCCATCGTGAATCAAAAACGAAAAAGACCCGTGACTTGTTCAAGGAAGACTAACTACTTTACTGCTTCACACTTAAGACTTTATTATCATGTCACCGTTGATAAAAGTTGAGACCACTTACTGAAATATATGTGTTCCCGCAAAGTGATAATGTCCTGCCTGTCAAATCCCTTGTTTTCTGACGGGTTTCGCTATATATTATATATTATAGAGACACTTAAGATCAGTACCCCTGTTTGCTGTGTTGAGCTGTCACCTGACAATTCGATTGCTGTAAACTCTGAACCTGTCGAGATGGCGCAGAAATGAAGAGAAGATCAAATAATCCAGAACACACTTGTACTTCGGAGGAAAACCATGAGTAGTAGCAGTAAATTGACGATTCTCATTGTGCTCGGTCTACTGGTCACAATGGTAACAGTAACTGCGGTTGCAGAGGAAGGCAAGACAGTTTCTATCTCTGGTCAGATGGATTCAGAGTTCTCAACTGTTCAGGATGACCAACTACAATTTCTGAGCAGTCCAACTGGAATAGACTCTGATAACGATATCTATTGGTCAGATCAGTTTGCATGCCCGGACCTGGCATATAGTGTATTTGCCATGGCTACATATGATGGAGATTTGATCTTTGGTGGCTTCTTGTCTAATGTTGCCGGTATACAGGTCAATAGCATCGCTCGCTGGAACGGATCAAACTGGAGCACTTTGGGAGAAGGTTTTACTTATTACACACAATCTATTGGACGTGTGTATACTCTATTAGAATGGGATGGCTTGCTGGTAGCAGGAGGTTTCTTTAGTCATTCAGGCAACACCGTAGTTAACAATATTGCTGTCTGGAATGGTTCGATCTGGAGCTCGCTCGGTTCAGGACTTTCGAACAATGTGAAGGCATTGGCTGTTTTCAACGAAGTTCTTTACGCTGGTGGTGAATTCGGTTTAAGTCGATGGACAGGTACCAGCTGGGAATCTGTAATGACCCAGTCCTGGGCATATTCTGTGGAAGCGTTGGCTGTTTTCAATAATCTCCTTTATGTGGGTGGGAAGTTTACCGAGACACCCGATGGTCCGGCGGATCACATCGCTGTCTTTGACGGCAACCAGTGGGACGTAGTAGGAAGTGGGACTGATGATGATGTGTACGCACTATCCGTGTATGATGATAAACTTCGGGTTGGAGGCACTTTCACGAATGCCGGGGGTATTGTAGCCAATCACGTGGCATATTGGGATGGTTTTTCATGGGGTACAATGGGGGACGGTACTATAGGTACTGTGTACGAGTTCCATGATTTCAATGAAACGCTCATTGCTGGATGCAAGAACTATGAGTATTTGGATGATCCAAGTGCGTCTCTTGCCAAATGGAGCGGGACTGAATGGGAGATCATCGAAGATGGAGTAGAAGGAATAGCCCAGGCAATGATCACATACGAGAATGAACTGGTCGCTGTTGGCGACTTCGAATATGCAGGTGAAATTTACAGTATCGGTTCGTGGGATGGGATAGAATGGGAACCACTTCCTACTTCTGATTTCAAGGGTATAGATAATTATGTAAACGCCTTAACAGTATATAATGGGAATCTTGTTGCAGGTGGGACATTCAAACAAGCGGGCAGGAAACGGTGCAAAGACGTGGCGATGTGGGACGGTTTTGACTGGAGTCCTCTTGGAGAAGGATTTGACAGAGAAGTTAATTGTCTGGGTGTCTATGACGGGCTTCTGATTGCTGGCGCTCGTCATCATTTTGGATACGAAGGCGAGCAACAAATTGGTGCCTGGGATGGTCTGTCATGGCAATTCATTGACGAAGGATTGGAAGCGTGTAATGTACCGGCCATTTATGACTTTATTGAGTATGACGGCAAACTGGTCGTCGCTGGTGGATACTTTGAACTTTTTGGTGAATTTATAGGACATCTGGCAGTGTGGGATGGTGTTGGGTGGTCCGGGATGGATATACCCAGTCCTTCCTTCTCCCGGCTAATGGCACTTGGAGTTTATGAAGGAAACCTTATTGTGGGTGGAATTACCAAAGGCGATTCAACCGAGTTGAACCATATTTACAGTTGGGACGGTTCGGTCTGGACAGCGCTTGGTGATGGTGTAAATGGTTATGTTTACACAATTTGCGCATATCGCGACGAGTTGTACATCGGGGGGATGTTTGATCATATAGGGGATGTTGCTGTGAACGAAATTGCGCGATGGAACGGGGACTCGTGGACTTCGGTTGGTGGTGGCTTTGACGAGAACGTACATAGTCTTTGTGAATATAATGGATCTTTGATTGCAACTGGTGATTTTAAGTACGCTGGTGGTATCCCAATGGTTGGAATTGCCTCGTGGAGCGGTTCCCAATGGAGTCCGCTCGGATCCTGTTTAAACGGTAGTGGATTCGATGTTGTGGTTCATGATAATTCTCTTGTTGTAGGTGGACTTTTCACTACTGCTGGTCAGGATATATCATCTCATATCGCTTTTTGGAATAAACCATCGAGTTGCTGTCTTGGTTATACCGGCAACGTTGATGGTGATATAAACGACGCGGTCAATGTGTCGGATCTCACATACTTGGTGGCATATCTATTTACTTCAGGCCCGCCACATTCATGTGAAGCTGAAGCTAATATTGATGGTAACGGGGGTATTGATGTCTCCGACATGACATGTCTGGTGGCTTATCTGTTTACTAGTGGTTCTGCACTACCACTGTGCCCGTAGGCATGATCACATATACAGCTTCAGCGAAAAAAAATCAACGGCCACTTCTCATTGTGAGAGGTGGCCGTTTCTATTTGGTATTCACTCAGAAAATGCGGTTGAGTGATTCATGTTCGGCATACAGCCATGATAGTATAAAACAGTCTTTCCTCACACCCCCAATTTTTTCAACGTCGCAGGAATGTCATTGAAGGTCTTGCAGGCATGGGCGCCATGATCAGCCAGATCGACGTAGCCGATCTAACCTACCTTGTAGCATATCTGTTCACTGGCGGCCCGCCTCCTCCATGTGAAGATGAAGGTGATGTTGATGGCAGCGATGGAATTGATGTCGCTGACTTGACTTACCTTGTAGCTTACCTGTTCACTGCCGGCCCTGAACCGCCACCGTGCTGATAACGACAG
>QNAG01000040.1 GCA_003641415.1 Candidatus Zixiibacteriota bacterium
ATCATTGATGGTTTCTTTCGTGGTTGTGGCCATTGTGGCTACGGCGACGATGGCCGCCAAGTCGCCGGTTCAGGAGCGGCGGGTAGTTGATCAGCGCGTTGTTAATTCTACCGAGTACGCGTTTCCTGATAAACATATCTTTACAGGTGGTACAGCGCCTAAAGATTCAAGGCCAGATCAATCTCTTGGTGGGGTTGCTCCCACCCAATCACCCGGTAAAATTATTGGTTCCACCTGGCTCGACATGCAGCATATCGGCAGCATGGGCCGTATGATTGAAACAAGAACCGATGCCAGCAACAACACAATAGTCCACATTGGTTGGACTTACCTGTGGAACTCAGCGCTTGTAAATTCTCAATATGTTGCCTACGGTTATAACCTCACTGATCAATATTTTGGTAATTATGGGTATCCATCGGATGATCTTTATCCCACCGGGTATGTGGGTATTTCCTCCACCTCTGACAACCGTACTATTATCGGCGGTCAGAATGTAGAGCCTTCAGATGGTTTCATTGACTCACATTTCTACTGGGACATAATACCTTTATCTGGTTTATTCTATAACGATGATAAAGTTCCGAGAGCGTTTGAGGAATATATCTGGCCGAAGTTCCGCTGGGTTGAGCCACCAGCAAGCGATCCAATCCTGCACGTCATTGCCCAAACTTCAGAAGATGTCGGTGATCCCCAGGCAATCATATACTTTCGTCGAGTGGGCACTGATTCCGATCCAGCAGCGTACTGGGATGCTGTGGCAACTATGGTAATGGATACTGTATTTGACCCATCCCATGATATCGCCGCTACCGATGATGGTCGCGTAGCTCTGGTCTGGACTGCCAACCTTCCATGTTCGCCGGGTGGTCCCTCAAGTACCGGGGACTGTGATCCACCTCGGTATGTTCAGTGGGATAACGACGTCTGGTACATGGTTAGTGAAAACTATGGTTCGGTTGGTTCCTGGAGTGCTAAAACCAACATTACCAATTATGCCGCCACCGAGGGACAGCAGGATTCGTACCGTCCGTACACTGACCTCAGTGCTCTGATGGACAACGATGATGGTGAGCTTCATATTGTCTGGGCCGCTGCGGCCTGGGCGGCTGATATCTATGATGGTGGAAGTCAATCTATCGGCCCCGGCCGTTTATTTCACTGGTCGGAAGACTGCCCATATCTTCGCGTAGTCCATGCTTTTGACTGGGAACAGACAACATGTCATGCTGGCGCTTGGAATATTACCGCCAGCAAGCTGACTATATCCCAGTGTCGTGGTATGCACTATGTCCTGTTCACACAGTTTAACGATATCCCCGGTGGTATCGAAAATGACTGTGCCGATGAGAGCAGTCCTGGCTATCCGTATGGCGCTGCCAACGGTGATCTATGGATCGTGGTTTCGGCTAACGGTGGTATAACCTGGGACAAAGCTCGAAATATTACCCAATCCCCTTCTCCTGGTTGTGACCCCGATATGGCTTATCCGTGTGAGAATGATCACTGGGCATCGATGTCTCGCTATGGTACCAACATCGGCAATGAAAGCGATCCTAATCAGGCAATGCTATACCCCGGTGGAGATATGACTTCACACGATGGCTATTATCTCGATATTATGTGGATCCACGACCACAGCGCAGGCAGTATTATTCAGGGTGAGGGCACATGGCAAAATGCCGATGTTATGTGGGGACGGTTGGCTTGTGTGGAGCCAGCGCCAGCGCCAATCATCATGATTAGGCCAATTATAGGAGTAGACTGGCCAGAGTGGACCAAACATGGTTGCCAGTATGACGTTGATATTACCTTGGAGAATCTGGGTAATGCCAATCTGACATTCTCAGCTATCAACATTATTAAGTACACAGAATTGGGAACTGACTGGCTTGACCATGATCTTCCGTTGACCGATCTTCCGCCCGGTTTGAACAACACACGTGACGGTCATATCTACATCAACAAGGGTGGTGTTATCAACTCACCCGGTACCGTTGTGTTGCTGGAAGGTGCCATTGAGTTTGTAACCAATGCTCCGAGTTCACCGGATTTATTCCCGATTAGCTTGATTGTGGCTGATACCGTCTCCATACCTGACATAGACACCATTAATACTACTTGTCTAAGTTTAGCTGTTGCTAACAATCTCGAAATGGGCAATAGTGGCGCCGACGGTCTTGGTATGGGTTATTCCTACCCCGTTGATGAATGTGATTCAACTGCCACAACCTACATGTACAGTGGATCGCCGGTTATCGGTTACAAGACCGGTGAACACGCCAAAATGAACTGGTCAATCTATGGAACTGACTACAGTGACACGTCAGGTTTCGTACAGATCAGCGATTATGATCCGATTTGGATAGACAACTACATAACCTATGAGGCCAAAGCTCTTGCTTTGGATTCCGGTATTATTTTCGAGAAAAAGTGGTACGCTCCGCAGGATGTAGAGGATTGCAATTTCATCATCGAACGCCTAAGAGTTTATGACAATCTCGACAAAGACGGCGCTAATGATCACTATGGTCTTGTTATTGGTGAGGTCATTGACTGGGATATCCCGTCCGACACCGTTTTTCGCAACGGATCCGACTTCGATGAAAATCTGATGGCTATCTGGCAGACTGGCGCCTACTATGACGATGGGGAACCTGGTCCCTGTACTCCTGATGAAAATGATTCCCGTTACGCCGGAATGAACTTCCTGACTATGTACAAGGATGATGGCAACACCCTGACTCGGGTAACCGATGGCGAAGGCTGTCCGTTCCATAATGCGTACACAGTTGACAATGCCACGTATGTCTTCAGTAACTACAACAACGGTTTCAACAGTGATACTCTGTATGAACTGATGACCGAGAATACCGGCTATTCTATTTATAGTAGCGCGGAACCGGAATCGACCTATGTCGATCTGCATACGACAATGTCGTTCGTGCATAACTACGACCTGCTTTGTGGGGATACGTTTGTGGTTTGGCTGGCTATCTGGTCACTGCCGATTGGCTCCGATGTAGCTGATGTAACAGACGTAGTCAATGCCAGCCGCGATAACTGGTGCGAGGACTTCCTCCCGGAAGGTTACGAGCCCGTTCCTAACGTCTGCGGTTGCTGCGTGATACGTGGTGATGTTGACCATAACGGCTCGGTCGATATTGCTGACCTGACTTACAAGGTAGCATATCTGTTCTTGGGTGGTCCCCCTCCTCCGTGCCTGGAAGAAATGGATGACAATGGGGACGGCCAATACAACATTGCCGATCTTACGTATGAAGTAGAGTTCTTTTTCCTGGGTGGACCACCTCCGGTACCGTGTCCGTAATGTTTGTGACTGAATATATGAAGATTTTGGATGGCTACGCCGTTGTTTAGATAACAGTTCCCCCTTTCGGATCTGTAGAGAACTTGCATCTATAAGTTTGTGCGCCTTTCTGGGCGCACAAAAAAAACCAGCTTTGCCTTGAAAGCTGGTTTCTATTAATTCATTGAGATTAAAATGAAATTAGTCAGAGAATTTCAAGATCAATGAAAAACGGTGTAGATCTTCAGACGAATAGTGTTCAGTTGGTGTGTAAGCGTAGTCTAACTGGACACGATTAAAGCGCACTCCGGCTCCGAGGAAAAGCCCTGAGCCGAAGGAACGGTTATCCTGATTGGCGTAGTAGTTATATCCTCCACGAATAAAATACTGGTCGGAAAAACCGAACTCAAACCCCTGACGAACTACACTCCCACCACGAAACCGCTTCTCAAATTCAATCGAAGCAAGCAAGTCTGCTTTCATGGGACGAACCGCTATTCCTAACCGTCCAACAGACGGCAAAGGTTCACTGACACTTTCAAACTTCTGATCCGGACCCAGATTGGATAATACAACCGCCACCGAGAACTTCTCATGCTGATACCTGCTTCCGATATCAAAGGCAAAAGTCGAACCGTTCAAATCATCGAGTTTCTGATTGATGAATTTCCCAGTAAGTCCAACACTGATTTCGGGGGATATCGCGTATCCCGCAGAAATCCCACCACAGAAATCATAGGCGCTGATTTCACCAATGGATAAACCATTGATATCCCGACCATCAATTGTACCATAGCCAAGATAGCTAACCGAAGCTGCCATGGTTACCCTGTCGCTGAGTTGCCACGCAAGAGAACCGTGCTCCATGTTGATATCCTGATACAATGAAAAGTGCCCCAAAATTACTTCGCCACCCTTAAGCGAAGTCAATCCGGCTGGATTCCAGTAGGCAGCGCTGACACCATCGCTGACAGCGCTATAAGCGCCACCCATCCCAGCCGCTCGGGCATCCACTCCAATCAAGAGAAAATCAGCCGCAGTCCTACCGGCATTTGACGCCGCTACAGAAACCTTTCCCAATAAAACTACAAGGATCAGGAGGAACAACCATCCCAGAAGTATCTTTCTAAGTGTACGTCGGTACATCTAACTTCCTTTCAAAATGCACTGTTCGCTTATGAACAAATGCAATAGAAGTGCCGACGACACCCCAATACTGGTTTAAATTCCAGCATGCTGCCATTATTATCAGCAGCCTCGTAACGTATTGTAATACAACGTATTCTCGCAGTGCATATTCCGACTTATATCAACCCTTGACAATCCTATCAATATTTTCTTCGACCTCTCCTTGTCGCAATTGCTCAAATCATGAACAAGCATCTGGTAAAACACCTATCAGATATTGGCTTCCCCGTTGCCATAAAAGGGCTTACGGGACAATGTTATAACTTCGATCATTTCTAATACCAAATGATCGAAAAAGACCCACATTTAAAAGGATAATGTGGGACATTCCCAATACCCTCAGGTAAAGTATCGACACCAAGGCATATTTTATTATACCTTATTAGCTGCTTTGCGGGTAATTATCAACTAAAACAATTGTATCATGGAATTTATTTCCGAAATGTAACAGTCATAATCTCATTCACTTACGATGCTTAATCGGAGATATCGTGGAATTATAGGAAAACCTGTCACAGGGGGAATATATTTCCTTGCCTTCACCCGACAAAAACAGATATGGAATATTATAGTCCTGAAGAGATGGGGACCAGTAAAAAGTATATAAAATTAACACTATAAATTCTGACATAATTATCTACAAGCGCAAATACATTAGTGGGAACTTCCTTACTTTCTTATAGTGTAAGGAAGGAGTCTGGTTATCTTGGAAATAGCTGTGGCAATGTCGCAAGTTTTGCCTTGACTTAGGGAAAAGAAATGTTAGTTTATTGGGCTTAACCCAAGATGGGGTAAGTACTTCTAAAGTCTTGTTGGAGGAGCTAAATGTACGCTGTCTTTGAAGTTTCCGGAGTCCAGTATACAGCTCAGGAAGGTGATGTTTTAAAAGTCCCTTTCCGAAAAGCTGAACCGGGAAGTAAAATTGATATCGAAGAAGTCATGCTGATTAAAGATCAGGACAGTACCCTAATTGGTACGCCAACTGTGGCTGATGCGAAGATTGAAGCGAAGGTCATTGGTGACGGAAAAGATGACAAAGTGTTAATCTATAAGTATAAGCGTCGCACGAAATATCGTCGTACCCAAGGTCACCGTCAGAAATTCACGGAAATAAAGATCAACAAGATCGTATCTCCCGGTAAATAGGATACATTGACTTCTATCAGTAGACAAAGAGCACGGATTGCCCTTTTCTGCTGCGCTTTTTTGCTTATAGGAGTATACTCAAGCTTAGCGCAGCAGCAATATCGTATTGTCGATGTGGAAGTGGAAGGCAATCGTGTTGCGACACGCTCCCTTATCTTGGGAGTATCCTCACTTGATGTTGGCACCTCGCTGACACAAACAGCAGTGGCAGAAACTATCCGACGCCTCTATGGTCTTGGGATTTTCTCTGATATTAAAGTAGATGCCGAGATGGTAACCGGCGGAATGAAAGTCTACATTTCTGTCGAGGAGTTGCCTAAGCTGACCGGTTTGGAATTCACCGGCAATAAGAAAATTAAAACCAAGGAGCTTCGGGAGCAACTCAACTTGGGTGTGGGCGGGTACATCTCACCTTATCTTGTCGAGGAGAAAAAGAATCAAATCCTTGATGCATATTCTGAGAAGGGTTACTTTCAAGCCAGAATAACTACCAGTCTTAATTACAATTCCGATTCCTCTGAAGCTATCCTGAGTTTCAATATCGAAGAGCGATCCAAGGTCAAGGTAGAGAAAGTTGTCCTTACTGGGAATAAGCAGATTAAATCTGGTAAGTTGATTGGCAAGATGCGCAATCGCAAGCGCGGTTTCTTAAAAAGCTCAAACTTCGCCAAAGATAAATATGATGAAGATCTCCAGAAAATTATCGCTGAATACCATAAGAAAGGCTTCATAGACGCATATCTGATATCTGATTCTATTGATATTGATACAATTCGCAATCGCATGACAATATATCTCGATGTGTATGAAGGCCCGAGATATTATTTCGGTGAAGTCACGTTTGATGGAAACGAAGAATTGTCTGACGAGTTGCTTCGCAGTGTCATGAAATTTAACACTGGGGATTTGTTCAACGCGGAGAAATATGATGAATCATGGGGGGAATTAGGCTCAGCTTATTACGAGATTGGTCATCTTCACGTTCAGATAATAGACGAGCGCCAGACTCGAGCAGATTCCATTATTGATGTACATTACGAAATAAATGAAGGCCTTCCCTCACACATCAACCTTGTGAAAATCGTCGGTAACCGTAAGACGAAGGAGAAAGTCATCCGGCGAGAGCTTTCCGTTCGGCCAGGTCAGATTTTTAACCGAACGCGTTTAATCCGCTCAATACGAGATGTCATGGCACTAAATTTCTTCTCCAACGTAGAACCTGTACCTCTAAATTTGCCTAACGGTGACGTTGATATAGAATTTAAGATTGAAGAAAAACAAACCGGTCAGATCTCAGCCGGAGCCGGGTATAATAGCCAAGATAAACTTGTCGGCACGTTTGGTATGGGCATTCCCAATTTTCGTGGAAATGGCCAGAATCTATCATTCAATGTTGACTTTGGCAGTCGACGCAATTCGTTTTCAGTCTCTTTCACTGAACCCTGGCTATTTGATCGCCCAACCATTTTGGGGGTAAGCGCCTTTGCGGTTAACCGACGCTGGTTCGATGACTACACTGAGGGGCGCAAAGGGGGATCAATTCGCCTTGGGCGACGTCTCCGTTGGCCTGATAACTATTGCAGAATCTTCACCTCCTATGCGCTGGAACGGAATCGTTTCTTTGATTTTGACGATAATTATATCGATCAAAACTCATACAAGTCGCATCACTGGTACGATGACCCTGACACTGACATAGAAAACGATCAGCTTCTTGCGCAGACAATATATGGTCCCTACCCCGGTTCAATAGTCCGCTACGGAGAAGAATCTCATACAGCGTCCAGAATTTCTTTCACGGCTGTGCGTGATTCTCGTAACCTGCCAGAGTTTGCCACCAAAGGTTCAATTATCTCGTATCACTTTGAGAACACCGGCGGAATTATGGGGGGGTTTTGGCAATACCAGAAACATGAAATTTCTTTATCCAAGTTTGTGCCGTTATTTTGGAAAGTGGCTCTCGCAGCCAAGTTCCAGTATGGCGTGGTAACCTCACCCAGCGGAGATGATCGCATTCTTATCTCGGATCGTTTCACCCCGGGAGGAACATCGTATGACGGTATAGTGCGCGGTTACGATGATGGCAGTCTTACTCCAGATTCTATCGTAACACAATCAGACACCAGCTTTTATTACAGCGATCCGAACGCTGTAACGGGAGTGGACCCACCACAGGATACAGCCTACAGCAACTACCGGACCCGCGTGCGCGGTAAATACATGCTAACCGCCAATTTCGAATTACAGATACCACTCTCAGAGCAATCAATATATGCTTTGCTGTTTTTCGATGCCGGTAATTCATGGCTTAACAAAAGTGACATTAAACCATTAAGTGGACTATATCGCGGGGTTGGGTTTGGTTTCAGAGTTGTGGTACCAGCTATTGGAACTATTGGATTTGACTTTGGTTATGCCCTTGATAACGCTTATAATCAGGAAAAAGGCTGGAAACCTCATTTTCAGGTAGGAACAACATTCAGGTAATAAAACATATATGTACATGTAGAGGTTAAATATGATCAGGATTCCAAGATTTGTAACCGGCTTGACTGTGACAGCGCTGATAGTGCTCTGGAGTTGTGTGAGTGTGGGAGCCCAGGGTCTAAAGATTGGCTATGTCCAGGATGACCGCATTTATCAGGAGTATGGGGATTGGGTAAAAGCTCAGGAAGCGTGGGAACTCGAGCGAAAAGCCTGGGACGAAGAAGCTGCAACAATGCAAGAGGAACTTCAAGAATTGAGTACCGAGTACGAAAAGCAGAAACTCATTCTTTCTGACGAAAAGAGAAGTGAGCGCGAAGCTGCCATTCGTACTAAGGAAGAAGCCCTCGATGCTTTCACACGCCAAATTTATGGTCCACGTGGAACTGCCGAACAAAAACAGAGTCAACTTATTCAGCCATTGCTGGATAAAATCACTCGCTCGATTGAGACATTAGCTATTCAAGACGACTATGATGTTATTTTTACCCTTCAGGGTATCGGTTACATCAAGGAGAACTACGACGTAACCGACAAGGTGCTCGAGTTACTCAATGAACTCGAAGATTAGTTCAGTGTTTTCGCTAAGGGATATTGCTGAGAAGGTCGGGGGAGAAATTGAAGGCAATGCTGATGTTAAGATAAGCGGTGTCGCCCCGATTGAATCAGCAGGAGCGGGGCAGATCAGCTTTGTGGCTAATCCTCGATATTTTAAATATGTAGCTACTACTTTAGCCGCTGCGCTTGTGCTCGATTATGAGACCAAGTGCTCCCGACTTCCGGTACTGCGACACCCTTCCCCTCACCTGACTTTCGCTCGCATTGTTGACTTGTTCTACCCCGATGAACCCCTTGTTCAACCGGGTATTCACAGTTCATCTGTAATCGATAACAATGTCCAAATCGACTCCACCGCTGGTGTCGGACCATTGTGTCATATCTGCGATGGGGCTGTGGTTGGACCGGGATGCCAGTTAACATCATCGGTATTTATCGGTCACGGAGTCACGCTGGGAGAAAACTGCCGCCTTTACCCGGGAGTGAAAGTGCTCGATGGTTCTCGCATCGGAAACAATGTCATTATTCACTCCTCGACAGTGGTGGGGTCGGATGGTTTCGGATTCGCCGAATCTGAGACAGGACTGAAAAAAGTAAAGCAGGTGGGCTGGGTGGAAATCGATGATGATGTTGAAATAGGCTCAAATGTTTCAATTGATCGTGGAGCTCTTGGTCCTACTCGAATCGGTCGCGGCACTAAGATTGACAACCTGGTACAGATAGCTCACAATGTTGAAATCGGTCAGCATTCGATCATCGTTTCCCAGGTAGGTATCTCTGGTTCAACAAAAGTGGGCAATGGGGTTGTGCTGGCCGGACAGGTGGGAGTTGTTGGCCATATTGAAATCGGCGATGGTGTCAAGGTTGGCGCGCAGTCCGGAATATCAAAATCAGTACAAACGGGCAAGACTATATTTGGCACACCAGCCCGCGATATAATGACCACCAAACGAATCGAAGCTTCCCTGACACGTTTACCCGAACTGATAAAAAGGGTAAAGAAAATTGAGAAAAAGCTCGACAAGTAGCCGGGTCACAAACAAACTATTTCGATTCTAACTTGGAGAATTTGTCTTAAGATAGATGACACTTACTTAGAGTATCTGGAAATCGAAAGCAGTGTGCACTATGAGTCCTTTGTGCGTCTTGTCAATCTGTCTATCCCCTTCTGTATGTGCTCTCTTATCTGCCGCATCACCTTCGGCGAGCCGGTAGGTAAGTCCCGAATATCCCTCGAGTCGAAGGAAAATGTCTCCTCACCAATAGTGTGACAATAGCTCAGCTCGATTTCCGGACGCCCAATAATCAGGATCAATAGCGTCTGCGTAATATCCCCGAGGGGCTTCATATCGATGTGGCTTTGGTGAAAAGTTGCCTTTACTCTGGTACCCTTTCCAGGCGCCGACTCGACAGTCAACTCACCCCCGGTTGCTTTAGCGGATTCCGAAATCATCGATAACCCCAGGCCAAAGCGTCTCGTCTTGCGTGTGGTAAAAAACGGATTCATTGCCTTTTGCAACGTTTGGGCGTCCATCCCTTTCCCATCATCCAGGATTTCCAGTGTCAGCAAATCCCTGTCCGGGTCCTCATTGATGCGAACTTCTATCCTCCTAGCCTGTGCATCAACGGAGTTTTCCATGATATCAAGTATGTGCAGTGACAGATCTTCCATTTATCGCAGGATTTTCCTGCCCTCCTGTCCCCTTAGCGCTTTTCTAATTTCCCCAATGTTAGCATCATCAATGAGAAAGTGGGTGCAGCATCGTCCAATTTCATCTTCCTTATGGGCATCGGATGAGTGAATCAACGGCAAAGATGGAGAGTATCTACGCACGGCATCCTCATAGGAAAGCGCGGGGGATATTTCCAGTGCATCGAGGGCAAGATCGTCTGGTATAAAACCTAACTGGCTGATAAGACTGAAGCTTTCCCTATCGATATGAGCCGCGATGGCAAGCCCTCCCAAAGAACGAATTTTATTTACTATCTCTTCCACTGTAAGCGTCGTGGCTCCAATCAGAAGTCTTTGGTTAAAACCGAGAACTTCATCGTCGGCGTTAGCGATTACCTGCATACCATAGGTTTCCTCGTCGTTTTCGCCCGGTAGTTTTTGATACACCATCTCTTGAAGTTGTAGGACCGATTCCAGTGTATCGAACAGTGCCAGGATATGGACCTCCTCTAAAGAGGTTACTTCCATGCCGGGGAGGACATGTACGCCGTATCTGTGCGCCGCTTCCAGCGCGGCCTGAGTGTTTTCCGCTGAGTTATGATCACTGATACCCAAGATATGAACACCGATAGCTTTGGCGCGCTTTACGATAGTTGCGGGTGACATTCTTACTTCGGCACATGGAGAAAGACAGGTGTGAATATGCAGGTCAGCCTTGTAGTCTTTCAGCATCGTGGATCACGGTTATTTTAGCAACTGATAAAGCTGTCCGGAAATGCTGAAAGCCGACTCGTCCGTGCTCAGAACCGCTATGTGTTCCTCGTTAGCTTTCTGGATGATATCCTTGTCGGGCTGACGACCGTTCACGAAAATTATTCCCGCCAAATCCTTGAGCTTAGCAACCGCCAGAACGTTTTGGTGCGTCTGCATAGTGATCCAGAGATATCCCGTCTTACTGTTGGCTATTACATCACTGAGAAGATCACAGGTATAACCTCCGGTCACCTTAGTGTCGCTGACCTCTTTAGATGTAAGAACATGGAGTCCAAGTTTTTCAATAACCTCTGTCACAGTCATAAATTTTCCCTTCGTCTTTCTCTTCCTGGCTTCCGCCCTTCGTCTTTGCGCATGGAATCAAACGTGTCCATAAGCTTAGACAGTTCGCCTGTCAGTTCCTTGAACCTACTGGGAACGTTGAAGATACAGTCAGACAGTCGCGTATCCCCCCTGACCACATCCTCCGCGAAGGTTAAACATGTCGGGGCACCACAGATTCCGCAATCTATCTTGGGCAAAGAGTCGTATATCTTCTCTTTTTTATTCCGCTTCTCGATGGCTTTGCCCAGATCCTCGTCAAGCGCCCGGATGGGACGTGGCTCGTATTTTTGCTGCAAGTGGAAATACTTCTGGTGATAGCGTTCGCGGATCTCTCGCTTATCTCGGCAGGCTTCGATATTCTCCTCTTCCAGTGTCTCGAGTAGTTGGATAATCTTGTTATATGAGATGTAGCGGTTCTCCACTGTCAATGATCCACCAACGCAACCTTGTGGACATGTATACGCCACGACAAGGTCGATATTTTGAAGCTTGCCCCGTTCTATATCATCGAAGGTCTTAATAATCTCTGTAATCCCCGAGACATCAAGGATATTTTTCAGTTTCTGGGTACGGTGCATTCCGCCAGCCACAGCCCACCCAATACCGAGAATACAGACACTTTCCAAGCTCTTGCGATAATCGTCTTCGTCCTCACACTCCAGAACCGATAGCAGCGGGGCATAAATGTCGGCTATGGAAATAACTCCATCTATATAACATTCTTCTGAAGAAGGCTGTTTGATGGCGATCATCTTGACGGGGCAGGGCGTGATGTAAAACGTCCCGATCTCGTCCAGTTTGAGTCCAAGCTCTTTTGATTTTTTCTCCTTGATCTCCTTTGCAGCGAGCCTCTTGGGAAGCTTGATGGGAATGATGTGATCGACCAGTTGGGGGTATCTAACCTGAATGAGATTCACAACAGAGGGACAGCAATTGGAGATGAGCGGCTTTGGACCATTATACTCATCCAGAAAATGCTCTATAGCCAAGCTCGTATCCCCACAGGTGATGGCTAAATCATGCGCATCATCGAAGCCGATCTTCTTCAAGCCGGTCAGAATCTTGTCCGGCAGGATAGACCTGCCGAACTGAGCGTACAGTGCCGGGGAAGGGATAGCCACCGTATATTTGAACTTGCTCCGTTCACCCAAGGGATCGGTCAATGCCACGATGGCTTCATTCGGACAGATCGTGATGCACTCTCCGCAATCTATACATTTCTCTTCAAGGATGGTAGCTTTTCCATTCCGGATACGGATTGCTTGTGTGGGACAAACCCGCATACATTTCATCCGGCCATCACATTTTTCCGTATCAATGCTTATAGAGTGAAAGTACTGGCTCACACATCCCCCTTCGAATTCAGGTAAAAAACGATATTGTACGAGGTGCCCTTCCCAACCGTGGATTTTAACTCGAATATGTCAGCATTCTTTTTTATATTGGGCAATCCCATCCCGGCGCCGAATCCCATCTCCCGTATTTCATCAGTGGCGGTTGTGTACCCTTCCTGCATAGCTATTTCGATGTTCTCAATACCTGGGCCCTCGTCCTCCAACGTAATCCGGATTACCTCAGGGTTCAGTCTGAGAGTCATTTCGCCTTTATTGGCATACATTACAATGTTCATTTCGGCCTCATATGAGGCAATAGCAGCACGTCGGACAATTCCCTGATCGATTCCGAGTTCCTTGAGAATCTCTTTGATATTGATAGATATAGAACCGGCTTTGTTGAAATCTCTTCCCTTAATTTCAAAAGTACGCGAAAAATCGTAACGAGAAACCATTATACCGTTCCACTCACTTCAAATGCCTTACTCCGACTATCCCTTTACTGTAAAGAAGCCCACACGCCTTGTACATAAAGAATTTCGTCGACAGTATGAGAATGTTTCTCTTCTCAGCCAGTGAGATTCCTTCTTTGTTTGGTTTCTTGCCACGTACATAAACGACAGCTTTAGCTTCAATTATTTCGGCAGTTTGTATGGATTGGGTATTTGCTAATCCGGTCAACAGAACGATTCCAGATTCGCCAAACGCCAGTACGTCGCTCATGAGATCCGACGCACCTGCGCATTCAAATTTTTCATCAAGATGCTGCTCACCGCAAATCACTTCCGCTTCCAGAAGATCAGCAAGCTCTCTCAGTTTCATATCAGATTACATTCCCTTCCGTCCAAACGATTGTTTAAACCTAATATATACAGTTCTCAAAGTAAAACAATATTACCACGTAACTTCTCAATGATGAAAAAGCAAGCGCATTTCTTCAGGTGTGGCGTTCTCCCACAGTCCGGTTTCACTGTGTGGACATTGACTTACGGACACAATTGTCCTTTCCGGTTTTTTTGGTTGGGAGGATTTGTGGAGGAATCCACCAGTATGCGTTACCAAGCAAGGCATCCAATGTGAACTCGGTCGATGCCTGCATAACTTGGTGAAGGGGTTCAAGCAGTTACAGCGAAAAAAAACAACGAACCGTCGGTTGGCCAATGGATTGCTGATAACAGAAATAACATTAATAGGAAGCCCAAAACAAAAAGTTTTGGAAACCTTAAAAGGATATTAAGAAAGGGAATAGCCATGAAAGAAGAGGATTACAAAACTGTGAAAAACGAGGGGATAAGAAAAAAGGATGATTGTATTTGGAAATCATCCGGTGCGGTGTCCTTACAAACATGCGAGTCTCATCCAGATGACTGCGAGGGATGTCCAGTGGAAACCGCCCTGACCAAGGTTGCTTTGCATAAGCAACGACGTTTCTTTAGCAGGGATTTTTTCGACCAATGTTATGTTAAAGCCTGCGCGACCCAGAAACCACCCTGTCCGTTCGCCGGTCCATGCATGGCCAACTGGTCGCGCACGAGCCCTGCCGCGTCACGGGTGCTTACTATGATGGGCATCGGGAGCCTGTCTGTTGGCGCTAACGCTTCTCTTGTTCAGCAAGTATCCCGCCGTAACGGTTTGCATGTCGATCTGTTGAGCCAAACGTTCAAGCTCCGCAACCTTGGAAAAATCTCTCCGGATGAAAAGCTCACCCCGGATGTTCTGGGTCTACGCACTGTAGAGGAACAGTTCATGTTGGTAGCGTCAGCCTTGTTCCTTGACTGCCCTGAATTGCTCGATCTCAGAGCATTCGCCAAATCAATATTAGAGAAAGGATTACTACCACATGGATTGTTGAACTCGGTTTCCAGGGAACGGTCCCAGGAAGAG
>QNAG01000041.1 GCA_003641415.1 Candidatus Zixiibacteriota bacterium
CGCTATAGCTTTCCTTGCCTTTGATAACCTTAGAAAATATGTACAGTTCAGAACGTAAACCATTCGCAGGCAATATGTTTTTAAGTTAAAGAGAGAAATATTCGCCTTGACATTTTTTCATCTGTGTTATATTATTATTGCTTTCGTTGACCTTGTATATTGGTCAAAAAGTAATGAGTATGGGCGATTAGCTCAGATGGTTAGAGTACTTGCTTGACATGCAAGGGGTCACTGGTTCAATTCCAGTATCGCCCACCATTTGAAGATGTGAGCGGATTTGCGTGGTCTGATCCCCTCGGCAATCCGCTTTTGTTTATATTTGGAGTAAACAAGTTGGCTCAATTACAGATCAAATTTCCCGATGGTTCTATCAAGCAATTTGAGCTTGGAACTACCGGTTACGATATCGCCGCCAGTATTTCACCGAGTCTTGCCAAGGCGGCTTTGGCTGTCAAGGTCGATGGTGAAGTGCGCGATCTCAATGCAATTATTTCGAATGATGCTCTTGTGGAAATACTGACTTTTGATCAGCCGGAAGGAAAGCAAGTCTTCTGGCATTCCAGCTCTCACGTTATGGCTCAGGCAGTTCAGGAACTATTCCCCGGCGTTAAGCTGGCAATTGGTCCGTCAATTGATGAAGGGTGGTACTACGACTTTGATATTGAGAAACCATTCTTACCTGAAGATCTGCAGAAGATTGAAAAGAGAATGGAAGAGATCATCAAAGAGAATTCAGATTATTCCTGCGAAACGATGACCCGTCAAGAGGCGATAGAACGTTGTCGTCAGGCGGGCGAAGACTATAAAGTAGAGTTGCTGGAGGACATTGAAGGCGAGACTGTGACTTTTTACCATCACTCGAGCTTCAAGGACCTTTGTCGCGGCCCGCACATTCCTCGGACGGGTATCATCAAGGCATTCAAACTAACTTCTACATCGGGTGCCTATTGGCGTGGCGATGAGCGTCGTCCAATGCTTCAACGTATTTATGGAGTGTCTTATCCAAAGAAAGCGATGCTTGATGATTACCTGTATCGTATGGAGGAGGCCAAGAAACGTGACCACCGGGTTTTGGGGAAGCAACTTGAGCTATATTCCATAAACGATGAAGTTGGCGCTGGGCTGGTATTGTGGCATCCGCGGGGTGCACGGGTCCGTAACGAAATCGAGAACTTCTGGCGTGAGGAACATCTGAAATATGGCTATGAACTGGTCTTTTCACCACACATTGCCTTGAGAGGTTTGTGGGAACGCAGTGGTCATACCGATTTTTATAGCGACTCGATGCTTAGCCCGGTTGAGGTTGAGGGGCGCTTTTATCAATTAAAGCCCATGAACTGCCCATTCCATATTTATATGTACAAATCTCGCCTGTGGTCATATCGTGACCTGCCGCTCCGATGGGCGGAACTTGGGACAGTGTATCGTTTTGAACCAGGCGGAGTCCTGCATGGTTTGATGAGAGTGCGCGGCTTTACCCAAGATGATGCTCATCACTTTGTGACCCAAGAGAACATGGAAGAGGAAGTCATTTGGGTTCTCGACTTCTGTGTTCATATTCTCAAATCGTTCGGATTCTCCACTTATGATATTTACCTGTCGACCCGACCGGAAAAAGCAATCGGGGATGCTGAAGACTGGGATCGCGCTGAAAGAAGTCTCAGGTCTGCCCTTGAAAAGACTGGGCTAGAGTATCAGGTTGATGAAGGTGGAGGAGCCTTCTACGGTCCCAAGATTGATATTAAAATTAAAGATGCTCTGAATCGCAGTTGGCAGTGTTCAACTATTCAGTTCGATTTTTCCTTGCCGGAACGGTTCGATCTCTATTATATTGATAAAGATGGCCGTCAAAAACGACCGTATATGATACATCGTGCTTTGCTCGGATCAATAGAGCGATTTTTTGGTGTGCTTGTTGAGCATTATGCCGGTAACTTCCCGTTGTGGCTGGCGCCGGTTCAGGTGAAGGTTTTGCCTGTTACCGACAGCTTTAATGATTTCGGTCGCCAGGTTGTTGATGAGCTTATCAATCACGGAATTCGTGCCGTTATTGATGATCGTTCCGAGAAGATAGGCGCAAAAATACGTGATGCTGAGTTGCTAAAAGTGCCTTATATGTGTATCGTTGGAGCCAGGGAAGCTGAGTCCCAAACCGTGTCGTTGAGAAAGCACGGTGTTGGTGATCAGGGTTCCATGACTTTTCCTGAAACCGTGGCACTGCTAAGAAAAGAGATTGAAGACAAAGGACTTGATAAGTCGTAGATATCGTAGGAGGATTTCATAGGTAGCAAAGACCTGCGCATTAACCGCCGAATAAGGGTGTCGCCCGTTAGATTAATTGGCCCCGAAGGCGAACAAATCGGTATTGTCCCGACCACCGATGCTCTACAGAGAGCTGAGGACTCAGGGCTTGATCTGGTAGAAGTATCTCCTAACAGCAAGCCACCGGTTTGCCGGATTTTGGATTACGGGAAATACAAGTACGAACTTGCCAAGAAGGACCGAGCGGCGAGAAAAAAGCAGCACTCATTTCAGTTGAAGGAGATGCGCTATAGACCTAAAATTGACAAGCATGATTTTCAGTTTAAGACCAATCACGTTCGTAATTTTATTGAGTCCGGCAGTAAAGTAAAAGTTTTTGTTATGTTTCGCGGTCGTGAGATGGCGCGAACTGAATTCGGTCGAGAGGTGCTTAAGCGAATAGCTAAAGAGCTGGATGATGTGGCCTTAGTTGAGGTACAGCCACGTCTTGATGGTCGGCATATGAATATGGTTATTGCCCCCAGGCCGGAAGTTATGAAGAACCTGCGAAAAGAGGCTGGGTCATCTCAGGCGGATAAAAGTCAGGAGAAACCAAAGCCAGAGGTAAAAGAAGAAGTTACTCAAACGGTCGAAACGACCGACTCAAATTAGATACAGTATAGTTGCAGATGAAAAGGTAAGTAATGCCAAAGATGAAGACACAGCGAAGTGCTGCGAAGCGCTTCAAAAGAACAGCGTCCGGCAAGCTCAAAAGGCGTAAAGCGTATAAGACTCACATTTTGACCAAGATGTCTCCCAAGCGCAAGCGTCAGCTTCGTCGACCGACACTTTTGTCCAAAGCGGACACTAAACGAATAGAACGGATGCTCCCCAATCTCTGATTGATTGATGAGCTAAGCCTAATACAGGAGAAATAAACGATGCCACGAGCAAAGAACAATGTTGCTGCGCATCAGCGTCATAAAAAGGTCCTCAAGCGGGCTCGCGGAAACTTCGGTGGTCGCAGCAAGCTTTATAGGACAGCTGTTGAGACAGTCCACAAGGGACTCAAGTATGCCTATCGCGACCGCCGTAACAAAAAGCGCGAATTCCGTCGGCTTTGGATCACACGCATTTCGGCTGCGGCTAAAATGTGCGGGACAAATTATTCAACATTTATGGCTGGCCTAAAAAAGTCCGGAGTGAATCTTGATCGCAAGATACTGGCTGATATTGCAGCACGTGATATGGCAACTTTCGCATCGTTAGCCAAAATGGCTACCGGCGAATAGTCACTACTTGATATATTATGTCCGTACTGGATGACATCAGCGTTCTAATGGAAAAAGCATTCGAGCGAATCAGTCAGGCTGATTCGCTCGCTGCGCTTAATGACGTTAGGGTCAGTTTTCTGGGGAAGAAGGGCAAGATTACGGCTATTCTTAAAGATTTAGGTAAGCTGCCCGTAGAGGAACGCAGGCAAATAGGGGCCGCCGCGAATAATGCCCGAAGCGCTATAGAACGGCGTATTGAGGAGGCTAAAGACCACCTTGGATCAGGTGACTCCCGAACATTTATAGACCCTACTTTACCCGGGACAGCACAGCCATTGGGTCACGTTCATATCCTAAATCAAGTGACGGATGATATCTGTCGTACATTCTATGGAATGGGTTTTGAGATTGCTCATGGTCCTGATATTGAAACAGACTATTATAATTTCGAAGCACTCAATTTTCCTCCCGATCATCCGGCTCGAGATATGCAGGATACCCTTTTTGTTGAAGGGGAGCGAGTCCTGCGTACTCACACGACACCAGTGCAAGTACGAGAGTTAGAACGCCGAAAACCCCCTATCAAAATTATCACGCCGGGGAGATGTTTCCGCAATGAAGCTATTTCAACACGCGCTCATGTTGCTTTTACTCAGGTGGACGGATTCCTTGTCGATGAAGGTATAAGCGTATCCGATTTGAAGGGTGTTCTAGTAGCATTCTGTAAGGCTTTCTTTGGTGAAGATGTTAAACTGAACTTCCGGCCGTCATTTTTTCCTTTTACCGAGCCATCAGCCGAGGTCGATGTCTCGTGCATTCTATGTGGCGGTAAAGGGTGTCAACTGTGCAAGTATTCGGGTTGGCTGGAGATACTCGGTTGCGGAATGATTGATCCCAACGTGCTTGATACGGTTGGCATCGATAGCGAGAAGTACACCGGCTATGCATTCGGCCTTGGTGTCGAGCGGATTGCTATGCTAAAATATAAAATCAATGACATTAGGCTGTTTTTTAATAACGACGTAAGGTTCCTAAGTCAATTTAAATAGATTATGAAGATCTCATACCAATGGATACTTAAGTTATCCGGGTTGGATTGGCCGGTAAAGGAAATGGCTGACCGTCTGACTAATTGCGGCACGGCAGTGGAAGAAATTGAGCCCACAGATCAGTATATGGAGAAAGTTGTTGTCGGTGCTGTGATTGATCTCAAGTCTATTAAAGGGGCTGACAAGATAAAGCTGGCTACGGTTGATGTTGGCTCCGAGACGATGGATCTCATATGTGGGGCACCTAATGTTGCTGTCGGACAGAAAGTCCCAGTGGCGTTACTTGGTGCCAAATTAACTGGAGATTTCGTTCTCAAGAAGGCTAAAATTCGTGGTGTGGAATCCTGTGGGATGATCTGTTCTGAGCGTGAACTGGGTATCTCGGATGATCATTCTGGAATAATGGTTTTCGATTCTGATGCGCCGGTAGGTACACCGCTGGCTGACTATCTCGATTTCCATGACCATCAATTGACGTTCGAACTCACTCCTAACCGGCCTGATTCAATGTCCGCTATCGGGATTGCCCGCGATGCTGCTGCTTTGGCTGGAGTATCTGTACGTCGGCCTGAGTTAGATGTAGTAGAATCATCTGAAAAGGCGTCAGACTATGTCTCTGTTAGGGTTGATGATTCTGATGTCTGCCCAAGGTATGCCGCCCGTATCATCAAGAATGTAAAAATTTGTTCATCGCCATGGTGGATTCAGAAAAAATTGCTGGTATCAGGTATTCGTCCAATCAACAATATAGTTGATATCACAAATTATGTCCTTCTTGAGACTGGTCACCCGCTACACGCTTTTGATTATGATCGTTTTGGCTCAAAGGAAGTAATAGTCCGTCGCGCCACCAAGGGAGAGAAGTTTACTACCCTCGACGGCAAGGGACATGACCTCATCCCGGATGTTTTGCTTATTACCAACGGCAAGAGTGGGGTTGCTGCTGCTGGTGTTATGGGTGGACTAGATTCAGAAGTAGAAAATACAACGGCAAATATTTTGTTGGAGTCAGCCTATTTTGCCCCATCCATTATTCGCAAGAGCCGCAAGTATCTGGGCTTTGTGACAGAATCATCTACACGATTCGAGAAAGGGGCAGACCCAAACGGTGTTGTCTTTGCCATTGATAGGGCTGCGTCTTTGATGCATGAGCTATGTGGGGGAGAAGTGCTTTCCGGGATAGTTGACTGTTACCCGAATGAGATAAAACCCGTTACTATATCGTTTCGTCCAACTCGCTGCAACGCTATACTTGGTACTAATCTAACGACCGATCGTATGAAAGAGATTCTCTCCAGTCTCGAAATGGAAGTAACCGGTGAAGATAAACTAATTGTGAAGGTTCCGACTTTTCGCCCGGACATTGAACGCGAAATTGATCTTATCGAGGAGGTTGCCCGAATGGAGGGGTGGGCTAACATCCCGGATGCTATTGCTAATGTCGGTCCTCTTTTTACGCCTATTCACCGATGTGATAGCTTTACTGAGGAGACACGCACAGTTCTTACCGGAGCAGGGTTCGATGAGATTGTTAATCATGGTTTGGTGAACAGTAAATTTGCAAAGGAAGTAAATCCTGATCTTGATCAAGTGCGTATTGTTAATCCGTCATCCTCTGATTTGGATGCCATGCGCAACAGCCTGTCGCTTTCGACTCTTGTTGTAGTTGAACATAATATTTCGCACCGAAATACGGATTTGCATTTGTTCGAGATAGGCACGGCATATTTTCCACCTGATAACCATCATGATTGGCGGGAAGATCAGCGTATTGCTCTGGCTGTGACTGGCAATACGCCAAATGGTTGGCGCCGGACACCAAGACCGCTTGACTTCTATGACCTGACAGGCGCTATTGAACATCTGGTTGCTCACTTTCACTGGCCCGCTTTCGAGTATGTAACTGGAGAAATCAGCTATCTTGAACCAGCGCTATCTTTTGATATCCGGATTAAAGGTCAGGTAATAGGTTCAATTGGACAGGTGGCTCCAAAAATTGCTCGCCTGGCTGAAATAAAACAGCCGGTCTACATGGCGGAGTTCTCGACAACATCTTTGTTGGAGATGAACGTTCCGATTCCATCCTTTAAACCTTTACCGCAGTTTCCAGCAGCTCCGCGTGATATGGCTTTTGTCGTTGATGCTGATGTTCTGGCGGGGGATTTGTTGACTGCCATACGAAAAGCAGCGGGTCCATTGGCTGAGGAAGTCAATATCTTTGATCTGTATACTGGTAAACAGATCGAAAAGGGAAGAAAATCGATAGCTGTAGCTATCACTTATCGTTCGTCTGATAGAAGCTTGTCTGGCGAGGAAGTTGATGTGGTACAGGACAATATAGCGGTTGTATTAAAGAAAAAGTTTAATGCAGAGATAAGGGATAAATAATGATTGAGGGAAAGCTTTCCCAATTGGTTGTCAGGGTCGACCAGCTAATCGAGCGTATGGAGACTCTAAAGCAAGAGAATCAGGCACTTAAGTCCGAAAGTAATCGACTAAGGTTGGAATTGAGCGACATTCAGGATCAGTTAATGAACTTGGAACTCAAGAATGCGGACCAATCCCAGGCGGTTAAGTCACGGTTGACAAGTGTTCTGTCTCGACTAAAAGAACTCGAGCAGATAGGATAGTAAGTTTTTACTTGACTTGAGCGAGCCCGTTAAGTATAACTTACTGTAAGATAGTAGGATAAGTAGATTTTTGTGAGTATTAGCCTGATCATCAGTGATTGATAATATGACTGAGAACAAAGTTATTGTAAGCATATATGGCGAAGAGTACCCCATTGTTGGCGTAGAGGATACATCGCACATATCCAGGGTCGCAGATCTTGTTGATTCCCGAATGAAGGACATTGCTGAGGGAAGCCGGGTGAAAGCTCGGGACAAGATAGCTATTTTAGCTGCTTTGTCGATGGCTTCGGAATTGATGTCCCAATTGGAGGAACTTGATACCAGTAGTTGCCAGTTTGACGAAGAATTAAATGAGATCCTTAACAAACTCGACAAGGCATTACTCATCTAAACGGTTTGTTCTCGAAACATCGGGATCGAGCTGCTGAATCTCCTGTCCGTAACATTTATTATAGATTGAATACCCACACTGTTGTTGTGGTGGGAGGATATTATGAATAGCATAGTCCTGCTGATCGCAGAAGCGATTGTGGTCGGTGTTGTAGCTTTCTTTATTACTTGGTCGTTGGTACGTCGTGCTTCAAGGGATAAAGTAGTCAATGCTGCCAAAGAGGCAGAACGCATGATCGCTGAAGCGAATAAAGAATCTGAGATAAAATATAAAGAAGCTCGGCTTGAAGCTCGTGAAGAGTTCATGAAACTCAAGGGCGAGTTCGAAAAGGAAGTCGAAAGAAGACGTCGTGAACTGGAAGCGGATGAAAAACGTTTTAACGAAGAGGATAACTCTCTTCAGAAAAAACTTGATCTGCTTGCAACCCGCGAAAATGAGTTCAACCGTAGAGAGAAAAATATACAAACGCGAGAGAAGGGAATTGAACTCAGAGAAACAGAACTTAATGAAATAATAACCAAACAGAATGAGCAACTTCAGAAAATTGCTCAGATGACTCCCGATGAGGCCAAGCAACAATTGATGGATAATATGTTGAGTGTCGCTAAAATCGAAGCAGCCCAGTATATCAAAGAAATAAAGGATAAGGCTGAAGTTGAAGCCGATCGAGAAGCCAAAGAAATTATTCTTTCAGCTATTTATAGGTGTGCCGCAGAGCACACTGTTGAGACTACAGTTTCGGTAGTCAGTCTTCCAACCGATGAAATGAAGGGACGTATCATTGGTCGTGAGGGACGAAACATTCGCTCTTTTGAGGCCGCAACCGGCATTGATGTAATAGTTGACGACACTCCTGAAGCTATAATCCTTTCAGGTTATGATCCCGTACGTCGAGAAATAGCTCGTATGGCAATCGAGAAGCTGATTACTGACGGTCGAATCCATCCGACTCGCATTGAGGAAGTGGTCGAAAAATCAAAACGAGAGATGGAAGTAATTGTACGCGAAGCCGGTGAGCAAGCCTGTTTTGAGCTTGGGATTCATGATCTTCATCCGGATGTAATAAGTCAGCTTGGTAAACTCAATTTTAGAACTTCTTATGGACAGAATGTCCTTGCTCATTCCAAAGAAGTAGCCATGTTGTGTGGTCTGATGGCGGCTGAACTTGAACTGGATGCACCGTTAGCTAAAGTGTGTGGTCTGCTTCACGATATCGGGAAAGCCATTGATCGCGAGACTGAAGGAACTCATACTCAAATCGGGGCAGACTTCATGCGCCGCTATAAAATGGCCGACGAAGTCATCAATGCCATTGAATCGCACCATGGAGATGTGCCGATGTTGGGCCCCTACCCGGTTCTGGTTCAAGCAGCGGACGCTGTCTCTGGTGCTCGTCCTGGTGCACGGAGAGAACCCCTTGAAGCGTATATCAAGCGTTTGCAAAAACTGGAGGAGCTGGCTGACTCGTTTAAGGGAGTATCAAAGTCGTATGCTATTCAGGCAGGAAGGGAAGTGCGGGTGATAGTTGAGCATGAAACTCTCGACGATCTCGCCAGTTCAATTTTGGCTAGTGATCTGGCAGCGAAGATCGAAAATGAGTTGCAGTATCCGGGGCAGATTAAGGTAACTGTGGTGCGGGAAACAAGATCAACTGAATTTGCCAAGTAGGATGAATATGCAGTGCTTATAATGATTCCAGATGTCAGTGTATTGCATTCATTGCTCATAGGCTTTCAAGTTTATTTAAACCAACGGGTATAGTCAGACAATGATGATGAAACCCGCGTAAGTGAGAAGATTGATGTCTGAATTCACTATCATGTTTATTGCGGATATATGTGGAAAAGCTGGACGTCAAGCAGCGGCCCACATGATAAAACCGATGCGTGAGAAATACTCAGTAGATTTTGTCATTGCCAATGTCGAGAATGCTGCTGGTGGTTTTGGTATTACACCTGAGATGGCAAGGAAGTCGTTTGCCTATGGAATAGATATTCAGACATCCGGCAATCATATTTGGGATCGGTACGAGATACGCTCTTACTTCAAAACCGATGCCAAGCTCCTTCGCCCTGCTAATTTCCCTCCGGGTGCTCCTGGTCGAGGTAGCTTCCTCGAAAATGTCGGTGATGTTAAAATTGGTGTGATAAACCTGCAGGGGAGGACATACATGAAGGACATAGATTGCCCCTTTGTTGTAGGGGGAAAGATTGTCTCCGAAATGCGAAGAGAAGCAGATATTATCTTTGTTGATATGCATGCCGAAGCAACATCTGAAAAGCAAGCTATGTTATACTGGCTCGATGGTGAGGTTTCAGCGGTAGTAGGTACACATACGCACGTGCAGACAGCAGATGAGTATGTGACTGGTAAGGGGACCGCCTATATCACTGATGCTGGGATGACAGGTCCGTACGACTCTGTTATTGGTATGGAAAAGGAACCATCGTTACAACGGTTTCTCACAGGTATGCCACATCGCTTTACAACCGCCTCGAACGACATTCGTATGGCTGGGGTTATAGTGCGAGTCAATCCGACTTCAGGGAAAGCCACAAGTATCGAACGCTTCTGCGAGAAGTTTAACCTCGAAAATTTCAAGCCAGAAGATATCACCGGTAAACCCAGAGAAAATGCTACGGAAGTGAATGCAAATAGTGCTGGAGCCGAATCGGAAGACGTTTCTGAGACATAGAGGGTAAAAAGATGTCTGCACAACTCATTGATGGCAAAGAAGTAGCAAAGAATATCCGGAAGAACCTTAAGGCTCGTATTGGGGCTCTCAAGGCAAAGGGTATAATTCCTGGACTGGCTGCAGTGTTGCTGGGAGATGATCCTGCCTCTGCTACATATGTTCGTTCTAAGGAAAGGGCATGTGAGAAATTAGGATTGTATTCCGAGGTTGTCAATAAATCGGACACATTGCAACAAGAAGAACTGGTTGAGATAGTTAAAAGCCTAAACAATAATGATAAAATACATGGTATTCTTGTTCAATCGCCCCTTCCGAAGCATATCGATGAATTGTCAGTAACCCTCACTATCAGTCCGGATAAGGACGTGGATGGTTTCCACCCCCACAATGTTGGTATGATGCTGCTTGGTCGTCCCGGTCTGCTCCCCTGTACTCCTTACGGGATTATCAAGCTTTTGGCCTACTATCAGATTGATCCCAAAGGGAAAAATGTAGTAGTAGTCGGACGATCGAATATCGTTGGCAAGCCAATAGCTGCTATGCTGTTACAAAAATCAGAGATGGCCAACGCCACTGTTACTATCGCGCACTCCCGCACCAAAAACTTGGGTGAAGTCACCCAAAGGGCAGATATTCTGATTGCTGCTATAGGCCGACCGAAGACAATAACGGCTGATATGATCAAAGAGGAAGCTGTAATTATTGATGTTGGTGTTAACAGGGTAGAGGATTCCACTACAAAGAAAGGCTACCGATTGACAGGCGATGTCGACTTTGCTCCCTGTTCCGAGAAAGCTTCATTTATCACTCCTGTGCCGGGTGGAGTTGGCCCGATGACAATTGCTATGCTGATGTCAAACACTGTAACTGCCGCTGAAAATCTTTTAGCTAAGAAAAAATTATAGCAGCCACTCTGCAATTTTTCTTCGATTTATTGCAAATAATTACATAATCATTTAAATGAAATCAATTCTGATTTCTTGGCGTCTAAACCCTTCCAAGTTATTCGATTCGTTTATTAAATTAGTGCCTTTCTAACTCCTTAGGTTGTTAGCTTTTACCTCTCTGATTTGTAGTCTCTCTATAGGAAATAATTTCTCCTAATAATTTGTGCCACAAGAAGATGCGAGGCATGCAAGTTGCTTTGTTTGTGATTGTTTAACTATGTAAACAATGGACTATTACGGCTGGATGAATAAATACAGGTTTTTTCTCTCTCTTATTGTGCTCTTAATAGCGTTTTCAAGTTCGGTGGTGGCCTCCGATATTGTTAAGGAATTTCGTACTGTTTTCAGTAGCTGTCCGCCTGACCCTGTTGGCACCTTTGATAATTTCCATGTCTTTGCTACAGATTCTATTGTGGGGCAAACATCTGGTTACACCTTCTCGTTTGTTATGGCCAGGGCTGACTTTAGAAAAATGAACAAAGGGGGATTTGCCTTCTCTTTTCCAGAAGGTTATGATCTCTCGGCAGTGACCGCAGGGACTCTGACACACAGTTCCAACGTCGTTGATTACCGGGTGAAGAGTGTTGAGACATCGGGCAGCCTGATTGTTGTAACTTTGAAAAGGACAGCCTATGATCCTTCAGAACAGGATGATACAACCATATCAGTTAGTCTGTATGTTGAAGTCCTAACCAATCCCACAGTTACTGGCGATTATATGTTTGGAGGTCTTGCTTTCAAACGTACAGGTTCTATCATTGCCGGTCCAGCCATTTCAAAACAACTGGAGATTTTGCCTGGTCCGCCTGCAACTATCGAAGTCTTTCCCTCTAATGATTTTGTCCTCAAGGCTGGTGAGAGTGTTACATTCGATGCCATCATCCAGGATAGTTATGGCAACTTCGTCCTTTCTTCAGATGCGGTTTGGATTTTAGATGAGAGTTCTGACCCGATTGGTTACTTCTCTGGGGCGACGCTTCATGTCACTACTGTTGGAACGGGCCGAGCGGAAGTAAGGATCAACGATTTAATTTGTCTGTCCGGGGAAATTATTGTGCATCCAGGCAATTTATCCCGGATCGATATGGCGCTCTATCCAATGCAGATAGTTGGTCATCCCTTGATATCCGAAGCCCGACTGATATTGCTGGATGCTTATGATAATCTAAAAACAGATTATGACCTTGTTGCGAATCCCATCACGTTGTCTACTGACATCGGAAATCTTACACCAGCTATAATCAAAGATGCTGCTTTGCTGTTGAACGGTTCCATTAATCTTAACACGGTTGGTGTGGTATATGATGGACCTACTGCTGTTACTGCGATACAAGCTCAAACACTTGATGGGATTACGTCCCCATCGGTAACTATTTCTTTCAGCGGATATGACATTCTGGAAATCCTTGATGCTGACAGCCAGCCTCTTCAATCGGTTTTTCCCCAAGCAGGAGCGTTCATCAATGTCGTAGTTACAAATAACGGTTTCTTGACACCTACTATTGCGCCAGTTATCGATGTCGCTCTTGAGGGTGGTCCGGTGGTATCCACTTCGTTTAATCCCAGTGCTGGAGGTCGCGTTGATACTGTTGCTCTTGTGCTAACTGGTCCCGTTACGGCAACAGATCACGATTTACTTACCGTAACACTTGAAGCTAAATTCGAAATTGGTGGTGAAACATATACTACAATCAATCAGACTGAGCAGGTTGTTACTGTGTTGGAACCGGTTGAAGTATCGACAGTTGCAGGTAGTTTTCACCCAGACAGTCTGTATCCGGGAGCCCAAGTTGCGTTGGAAATGGAGATAGTAACTTCCGGACACCCCGAGTTTGTTCCCAATGCATGGATTCGAATCGCTATCACTGATGATGAAGGCGAAACGGAATCAGTTCTGCTCGATAGTTTCTTTGGCTTTCACAATATTTTTGGATCCATAATCAGCTATGAGAATCTTTTAACAGAAGTACCGTCTTCCGATCTCATTACTACCGGCTGGTATGACGTGGTGTTGGATTACGCTGTCCTTTCAGAGGAAGGCGCCTACATCATCAATCATAAAGTGATAGATTCAGTTTATGTTCTTCCTGTGGTCGAAGTTTCCTATGTCGAGGGTAGTTTCGGTCCCGGTTTTGTTTACGCAGGTCGTGAAGCTTCGTTTGGATTCACTATCAATCTTAATGGTGAATACAGTGTGCCGGTAAATCCTTCGGGTGCCGTTATTGAAATTCGTGGTAATGATTTCTTTGCTTCTACCTCGCTTCGTTTCATGGATTCACAACTTAATCCCGGATTGAATCTTGTTGAAACTGATTCGGTTTTCATCCCATCGGACCAGCAGGGAGTAGAACTGCATTTTGATATTGTGTTTGAGTTTATTATTCCAAGTGCCATAAGTGTATTCGATTTTTCTACTGATTTTAACACAGAAGCTGTAGAGGTTACGGCGGCGCCGGTAGTTAAAATTATCGATGTAGAAATGCTTGCTCCTAATGCTCCTTGGGTAAACACGGGTCAGGGTTTTCAGGTACGAGCTCTCGTAGCCAATCTTTCCGGGTCTGTAGTAGGTCCGTTTAATATGGCTCTCACTTCTGATGGTGAGTCGGTCTTTGATTCAATATTATATGTGGAGTCTATTAACCCTGATGACACCGCTGAACTTTTTTTTGATGTTGTTGCTTCCGATCAACCTACACCAGCAGAAGTTTTCACGGTTGATGTAGAGTCTGTCAATGTTGGGGCAGAGAATCCAATTGACGATAAAACCAAAGCTTTTATCGAAGCTCCTGCCCACCTTGCGCTTGACTATCACCTAACAGGTGTTGTAAACGGGGTGATCGATACCAATCAGTCGTTTTCTCTGACAGTCGAACTGATCAACCAGGGTCAGGCTAGTACCAGTGTTGGCGAATTCCTGTTAAGCTCTGGAGTCTTTGATTTCTTAGGTGACGGTGGTTTAACTGATACGATTACGGTAGGACAGGAAATCAAATTTAACTTTATATCACCTTCTTTTGATACCAGCAGCGAAATCACTTTTCAGTTGATTTCTATACCTACTGATCTAAATTCAGAGGAACCAGCCGAAATAAACAGCATTTCATTTTCTGTTGAGATTACAGTAGCGCAAATTGATGCTGAGTTACTTGCAGATGCCAGTATTACAGGATCCAATTTGGTTCTCCCCGGCAGAGAGAAGGAATTATTCTGTCTGACTTTATCCAACCAGGGGACATCGGAGTACGCGGCAGTGTCTTTAGATGAAATCTC
>QNAG01000042.1 GCA_003641415.1 Candidatus Zixiibacteriota bacterium
ACCCCGCCTGGAGCAAGGCCAAATAGGGGAAGAGGAGTTGATTCGCTCCGTTACTATTCCTGGGTAGGCCGCATGGAGCAACCGGGCAACCGGTCTGCCAAGATAAATGGCTGTTATCTTGCCTCCGGTGAGAATACAGAACTCGGCTTACTTCCTGCTTTTCGAGCCTGCCACAAAGTAATGGAGGTTTATATGATTGTGGCGCGCCGGTCTACTTCGCTCAAATGGGTAGTGGCTGAAGATCTCGATCCCCAACCTGTTAGCGATTTGTCCTCAGCGACAAATCTACCGTCAAACATTGTTAAAATCCTTATCAGTCGGGATGTTAATACACCTGAAGCAGTACAGCAGTTTCTTAATCCCAAACTCAGCGACCTCGCTGATCCATTCTCACTGGTAGGCATGAAACTTGGAATCGAACGAGTGGTCAAAGCGCTGTTCAACAACGAGAAAATCACTATCTATGGGGACTATGATGTTGACGGTATTACCGCTACTTCGCTGTTGTACATGGTGATAAATAAACTTGGTGGACAGGTTGACTATTACCTCCCCAATCGGCTCACTGAGGGGTACGGACTGTCTAAGGAGGGAATTGATATTGCTCATGACCGAGGAACGACTCTCATTATTACAGTCGATACGGGGATCACAGCAGTCGATGAAATTGAATATGCCCGTTCAGTTGGAATCGAGGTTATTGTTACTGATCACCACGAACCAGGAATGGAAATCCCCAAAGCCCTAACCATCATCAATCCTAAACAGAGAGGTTGTAATTACAAGAGTGAGTTGTCCGGTGTTGGAGTAGCTTTCAAATTCGCTCAAGCGCTGTATAGCGCCCTTAATCAGGACGAAAGCGAATTATGGGAGCATCTCGATCTGGTGGCTATGGGAACGGCTGCAGATATTGTCCCGCTGGTACATGAGAACCGTACACTCACGAAGTTTGGCATTGATCAAATAGCACGAACCACCAAACCGGGATTAAAATCGCTGACATTCATCTCGGGGTTGATGGGAAAGAATATCAGTACTGGTCAGGTGGTTTTTATTCTGGCTCCGCGCATCAACGCTCTTGGCCGTTTAGGGAATGCTGGTCAGGCTATCCGGTTGCTCTCCACTCGAGATGAACGTATAGCATCAGAGATTGCCCGTACGCTTGATAGTGAAAATCGCCGACGTAAAGCAATTGACGAGAAAACGCTTCAGGAGGCTCTTGTCCAGATGGAGGAAGTTGTCGATCTCGATACTGATAAAGCAATTGTGCTGGCGAAAGAAGGCTGGCATCAGGGTGTTATCGGAATAGTAGCCAGTCGTTTGGTAGAACGATACCATCTTCCAACAGTTATGATCTCAGTAATAAACGGCGAGGGAAAAGGTTCTGCCCGATCAATACCTGGTTTTCATTTAACCAAAGCGCTTAAAAAATGTGAACATCTGCTTATTCGCTACGGTGGTCACATGTATGCCGCTGGTTTATCCATTGCTCAAGAGAATGTCGATAGGTTCCGCCGTGAATTCGTAGAAGTTTCCAATCGAATTCTCACAGATGATGACGTTGTTCCTAAACTCCATATCGATTTAGAGATAGAACTTACTGATATTGATGATACCTTCATGGACAACATTGAAGCTTTTGCGCCTTTTGGACCTCAAAATATGAGGCCGGTGTTTCTGACACGCAACTGTGAAGTCTCCGCTCAACCGTATGTGGTCGGTAATAACCACCTCAAGATGCGTATCCGCAAGGGTGAGGCCCAGTTCGATGTCATCGGATTCGGTTTTGGCGACATGGCTCATGTAATCTCATCACGAGGGTGTATGGTGGATGTGGTTTACGTAGTAGAATACAACACATACCATAATGTCACTCGAAAACAAATTCGCTTGAAGGATATCCGTCTGACAGCAGGCACAGCGCCGGTCTGACTCAAGGGTTTGAATTATGGCCATAATAGATAGGTTCTACGCTGGTGATATCCGAGCTCTGTCAAAAATGGTTTCATTTATAGAGAACCGCCGCCAAGGATACCGCGATATTTTGGCTCGGATGTATGGGTCAGTCGGAAGGTCTTTGCGCATCGGAATAACTGGTCCTCCTGGGGCTGGAAAATCAACCCTTGTCAACGGTCTTATCCATGAGTTTCTCAAAGATCAACAGAAGGTTGGAGTAGTCGCTGTCGATCCTACTTCTCCCTTCACTGGCGGCGCCCTATTGGGAGACCGTGTCCGATTGAATGATTTCCCTGTCGATGGTCGCGTCTATTTTCGTTCCATGGCTACTCGTGGCGCCTCTGGAGGATTAGCCGCCGCCACACAAAACGTTACCGTTGTCTATGATGCTTTTGGTTTTGATATTACCCTAATCGAAACCGTTGGGGTCGGACAGGTGGAACTTGATATTGTCGATGCATGCGATGCGGTAGTTGTGGTAATGGTGCCGGAATCGGGTGACGCTGTGCAAACTATGAAGGCCGGCTTGATGGAAATAGCCAATGTTTTCTGTGTCAACAAGGCTGACAGACAGGGGGCAGAAAGGATCATCTCGGAGTTGCGACAATCTATGGAACAACGCAAGAGTGAAGATGACACTTGGAGAATTCCGGTTATCCCTACAGAGGCAATCACGAGGAAAAATATCGACAAACTAGCCGGTAATATTGGTAGCTTTATTGATACCGCCAGAACCAGTGGCCGTTTTGACCAGCACCGTCTTGGGCAGATCAAGAAGCAGATAATGAATATTCTGCAGAACCGCTTTCAGCGAGAATTTGTAGATCGACTGGCTGGGCAGGTTGAGTTTGACCGTATCATTAATGAAATAGCTCACGGCCATTCCGATCCTTACTCGGTAGGTGATAAGCTCTATCAAAAGTTTTCCACGAGTAAATAGCAGGTTTAAAGAAGAAATATTCTGGTCATTGTTGTAAATATCAAGTAATTCGGAGATAGTTTTATGGAAGGCTACAGGTACGAATTACTTCATAATAAATGTTAACGAAAAATGGGGGGAGGTGAAGAAATTGGATGTCAGTATGGATTACATGGGGGGGGATTCCCTCCCTGGAAGAGATAACTAACAAGAGCCGTCAAATCGCCAACGTTGATGTCTTCTTCACACGTAAAATCTCCAGCATCAGAAATAGGCACAGGTTCTGGTCCACCAGTAAAAAGATAAGCCACGAGCCAAGTCAGGTCTGAAACTGAGATAATGCCATCGAAATCAAGATCTCCGTGTTGAAGGACAGTTCTCGCTCCCGAAAACTGGGAATCGACTACGGTTGTATCATTCCGTGACCACACCTTAAATGTGAGAGAAGAAAGATTGTTCAACGGAGTCCCCTGTGCAGGATGTATAGGAATCGTTACAATCGTATCGTCTCCAGCAAGAACAGCAATATCAAATGAATCAGGTTCGATCCACCCATAGGCATCCCAGCCTGTTATTCTATAGACATCATTAAGAGTAGATGTGTTGATAATCCGATACTCATAATCCCGGATCCCCCCGGAGTATACTGAGGAATCGATAGTTAGAATTTCTGATTCGACCGAGTATGGTAGTCGAACATTAGCCGAGTAGCTAAAGAAAGCGCCTTCAGAGTATTCCGAAAGATTGGCTCCTACTAAAGTTACTCGGTAGTATGTTTCAAACAGTGGTATTTCAATGGTGCCATACATGGATATGGGATCCAACTCAATTTTCACAAATTCATGAACATTTTCGGTCAACGATTTAACTACATAAGCCGACCACTCTCTGTTATCGTCGCCGTTGAAAGAAAGTTCTAGAATACCAGTCGCGGTTCCCGGGAAAAAATCAATATAGCAGGAACCATAGCCCGCTGGATTTTTAGGTGATGTCAGCAACTCAACAGGATATGAAGCATGGCTGCGTGCAATATCAACTGCCGGATATTGTGAGCTTTCTTCATAGTGCAACCCATCGTCTCTTGTATCTGTACATAAGTTCCAGACTGTGAATTCTGCAAAAGCTGAATCAACCGTCCAACCATACCGCGTATTAATTGTATCAGCCAAAGCATCAAAAGCAACATCCCAGATAGCCCCTTCCCACATAGCAACCATCAGAGAAGTATCGAACTTCTCTGCGAGAAACATGGCCCAGATGAAGCTCCCATAGGCGTGACTGCCATTGTCCATCAGAGATTTTTCCGGGACCTGCATAAATGTCTCAAGATACTGATAGTTGTCATCTGTTGCATCAAACACAATGTCTTCGAAATACACAGCATCATGTTCCTTAATCCAGGTCGGTTCTGAAACATCATAGGCGTACTGGCAACTATGATGAAATTCGTGAGCACAAGTGACTTTCGCCGCTCCGGCTTGGTCTCCCTCGGGATCGTTGTTGGGAGGAAATCCAAGGAAATCATTATTAATTACAATATAACTGTAATAGTCGTTCCAGGGTTCAGGACCGAGTCCTTCCGGCATCGAGTAGCCATAGAGACCTGTTTCCTCGAAATAAATATCATAAAGAGAATCTCCTCCGAGTTCACCATCACTTGGAGGAAGCAGGTACCCAAGATCAATGTGGCATTCTAAAGCGGAATCACAGTAGGCAGCGCACTTCTCTACAAAATCAGGAACACCATTGAAATCATCATCTGCCGATGGGACCGAATCTGCGCCTGATGTATCATAATGCATCCAGAAAAAGCCACTCGGTGATAGGAACTTGAATTCTGTCTCTGCTCTGAGGAAAGCAGTCTGGAAGTATTCCTTGGTCTCAGTCGAGAGAGCATCCCATTGGCTGCGGATATCATCTATTACAGGAGAACCGCAACGTCCTGTCATTATAGAACTTGAAAGAGGGGTTGGAAGAAATCTATCGGGAAGGTTCTCGGGGAATTTGATAGCTGTAATCTGAAGCCTGACTTTTTCATCAAGCGTAAGATGGCCATCCTTATACTCCTGCTCGATCAATTCCAAAGCTACCAATTCCATTCCAGGTCCGGGATTGGGAGAAGTATCATTCGCTGCAACTATAACTAGACTTAAACCGATAAGAAGAATTGTGATAACTAAGGGGCGAATCATAGTTATTCCTTTTTAGATCAAGCACATTAGTTGTATACAGTATCGGCTCAAAGTAGCCAATCTGCATCATTAGTGAAGTAGCATCAGCTTACCGTCACCATCTGTGGGAAAAATATTCAGATTCAACGATCGGACGATAATCAAAATGTTTAGTGAATTGCAGAAGTTCATATTACCAATTCACCGGTATGGCCAAAACTTGTACGCTTGTCATAAGCTGTAAAATCAGACGACCAACAAGAACACCACCTATTATACAATTTATTGTATTTCAATAAGTTGTCAATAGCAAACTGGTCCCTCGCACTTCGAAATACTGTTTAAAACCGATTGAAAGTTGCCATCTGTTGTACTCCGAAAAAGTAAGATCGACACGAATTATTCGGTCACGACTGGAATGACCAATTCCCGTCCGTAACCCGATCCCACCACTGAAATAAAAATCACGCCAACTTAGTTCCTCGTTTTGTTTCCACGTTCTCCCACCATCTATAAAAACAGCCGGTGAAAATATCGCAGATAGAATTTCTAACTTTGGGAAGAAACGCAGCTCGGCATTGAAAACAGCTCGTCGATTACCGGTCTTAAAATGTGTCCCATAACCTCTGATACCATTCTCTCCTCCGAGTGAGACGCCCTCGGTCTCATCGCTTCTCCAGTCAGAATAGTATGAGCTATGACTTGCAAAAGTCACGAAATCCATCTGATAGCTATAGTAGTACAATGATAAACTCGTTAATTTTCGAAGGTTTTCGTTACTGCGAAACCACAATTCGCTTGAATAAGTTATATAGGCAAGATTATTCAAGAATCGGTAACCCTGTGATAATCTCACATCAATCCTATCCCACACATGGTCACGGAATCCCGGCAAAAACGCTCTGCCCACTGTTAGATCTACTGTCTGACCCAGAGCAAAGTCTTCCGTATACTGAATGCCATCGATCTGTCTCAACTTAGCAAAATTTAGATTTGCTGCAATCACTCTAGCACCAAGAACATGATAGACAGAATCGTGTGATAATGCCGACGCTACCATTTCGATATCTTGTTGGTTATTACTGATTGTTACTGTGTCAAATGCCTTTTCAAAATTATATATATACATCCAGCTTAACATAAGTTTGCGATGATATGACCCAAAACGCCGACCAAACCGAAGAGTAAAATTTTCGGTTTTGCTTCTATACTGACCAATCAGCATGGAATCATTGTAAATATCCTGTCTGTTATCTGAGGATCCCCAGATAATATCCCAGGTAGATTTTTGTTTCAGATTATAAAAAGGTCGATAGACAGCCAGCTTTTTGATTCTCTCAGCCGGGTTGTCGGAGTACCTGGTATCAATGCTTACTGAGCGTCCGAAGAAACGCTGATTAATAAATTGACCACTAAAATAATCATCATCCATATCCTGAAAAGCATAACCCAGTAAGAGATATTTGTTAAGTCCAAACAGGTTACGATCTGAAGCAGTCAAATCGAAATTGCTTTTATTCCCCTCGCGAGAGAAACCTGGTCCAATAGAAAGCGTCCATTCATCAACCGTCACAACTCTGACCAAAAGATTGCCATTTGTTAAGGTATCTGTTTCAATCCAGGCATCGTATAGCTGAAGGAAGTTCCTGAGATTTCTCGTTGTTTCTTCAGCCAACTCTACGGGAAATGGCTCTCCTACCGTGAACAGCACTTCTCGTCTTATGACATTTTCGCGTGTTTTCCAGTGTAACCTATTGGCCAATTGGAAGACAAAGCGGCGAAGTCTTGAACCTTTTACTTCAAAAACATTCCGGTTGTCAATTTCAATGCTGTCAACTATCCGTCCGGAGGCATACTCAGGTATCTCAGAAGCAAGCTTATCCGGTACCTTGGCTATAGATTCGCAACATATCAGATGCTGGAGTAAAACCAAAAGGCTGATAAAAAGCGGAAGCTTGATGAAAAAACAGTGCAAGTCATTCTCCAATCGATCCTTATGAATAAATGCAGAAAGGGCAGAGTTGCAAGAAATTACTTCATTTACTATTCCCCTTAACATTCTCAAAAGAAAGCCGATTAATCATAGAATAGAAGCATCGTTTACCTAACTAAGATATTAGAAGACTGATGGTAGAATCTACAGGACATAAGAAAATTGGTGATTTGCTCCTTGAGAAAGCATTTCTGACGCAGGAGCAATTAGAATCCGGGTTAAATGAACAGGCTGTTACCGGAAAACGCTTGGGGGAAATCCTGGTTGGCCAGGGTGTTATCACTGAAGATCAATTGCTTGACACTGTTTCAGAACGACTCAGTATACCCAAACTCTCGTTATCATCGATGGTCATTGATCCGGGAGTAATTAGCCAAATTCCAGTTGATGTAGCCAGACGGTATACCTTAATTCCAATTTTCAAAATTGGTAATACACTCACACTAGCCATGGCAGATCCCTTGAATATTATTGCCATTGATGAAATCAAGTACATCACCGGTTGCAACATAAAACGTACAATTGCTACGGTTAGTGAGATTAAAAAGGCCATAGATGATTTTTACTCGGTAGCTGATTCGCTCAACCAACTGATCGGTCATGAAATTAAGGATAACGAAGAACAGCCGTCTCTCGAGGAACTCGGCCAGGATCCAAGCGGTGAAAGCTCTGTTGCCCGGCTCGTAGATTTAATGATTTCACAGGCGGTCAAGGACCATGCCTCCGATATCCATATCGAGCCTGAAGAATCAAAACTGCGGATTCGATATCGTATTGACGGTGTAATGCGCGAGGAAGCAGCCCCTCCGAAATCTATGCAAAATGAACTCATCTCGCGCATCAAAGTATCAGCTAATCTGGATGTGTCAGAAAAGAGACTTCCACAGGATGGACGATTTATGGTACAGGTGGATGGATCTTTTGTCGACTTGCGGATTTCCACTCTGCCTACTATTCACGGTGAAAAAATAGTCATCAGGTTACTTGACAGGCGCAACCTTTTGCTAAAATTCAAGCAATTGGGATTCAATGAAAAAATCGAAACATCTTGGAACAATATCATCAATAAACCGGAAGGTTTGGTTCTTATATCCGGGCCTACTTCGAGCGGTAAAACCTCAACCTTGTACGCTACACTTCAGGATATCAACAGTGTAGAGAAGAATATAATCACTGTCGAGGATCCGGTTGAGTATTCGCTACCCCTTATCATTCAGGTTCAGATCAACGAGAAAGCCGGTCTGACTTTTCCCTCCACTCTGCGATCTATTTTGCGCCAAAATCCCGACACTATAATGATAGGAGAAATACGGGATGGCGAAACAGCCCGAATGGCAGTACGCTCAGCCCTGACAGGCCATGTTGTTTTTTCAACTATCCACACAAATGATGCCCCTTCTACTATTATGCGCCTTATTGATATGGGTATTGAGAGCTATCTTGTCGCTTCTGCTCTCAAGGGGGTTTTAGCTCAACGTTTAGTCCGTACCAACTGTCCTGACTGTTCCGAATCTTACCGCCCATCGGATATTGTATTGCAACGAGCCGGATTAATTGATCGTGCCGACAGTTTCAATTTTCAGCATGGTGTCGGATGTCCCAAATGTAAAAATAGTGGCTTTCGCGGACTTACCGGTATCTATGAATTTCTCGAAGTTTCTTCATCAATGGCAGAACTGATCATGAGAGGAGCTTCACTTCATCAGCTCATGGATAACGCTCGTCAAAATGGATACAAACCTCTTTTTGAAGCTGGACTTGAGAAAATCAAGTCGGGAACAGTGTGTCTGGAAGAGTTACTGAAAGAGACATCGAACATTGAAACCTCTTTCAATCATGATACTGCTCCCGTAGTGAGGGAGTTTGATGTCAATCCAGTATAAATACAACGCTGTTGCTGATGATGGCCAACGGCACAGTGGCGTTTTCACCGCCGATCGAGACGATCAGGTTATAGAGTTTCTGACTAAACAAAATCTTATACCTATCTCTGTCAAGGAGACTCGCAAGACTAAGGCTTTCTCTTTGTGGGGATTTTCCAAGCACGGTCATTACGAGGAATTAATCCAGTTCACCAGTAATTTGCTGACTCTGTACCAGGCTGGTGTACCTCTTTTGCGAGCGCTTTCTTTCATTAAGGTCGGTCGTGAAAAGAGTCCCTTCCGAAAAGCTGTGGAGGAAATTAGGCAAAGTGTTCTGGACGGACGGTCGCTGTCACAAGCATTTAGTGAACATGAGGAACTATTCTCCAAGGTTTACATCGCTGGAGTAGCTGCCGGAGAGGAATCAGGTAAACTTGACCTGATACTTGAAGAACTGATCTCTACTCTTGAAGAGGAAATGGATTTAACTAGGGCTCTCAAAAGTGGTATTCGCTACCCCCTTATCGTCATGGGTGCAATCGTAGCGGCCTTCCTGGTCTTGATAACGTTCGTAGTGCCACGATTCGTAGGTTTCTATGAAGCATTTGGAGCAGAATTACCCCTCCCTACAAAAATATTGATAGGGATCAGCCAGTTCTTTTCACATTATTGGGCGGTATTGTTAGTAGCCATAATAGCTATTATATTCGTTTTCCGTAAAGCAATGACCACTCCCGCCAGCCGCCACTGGATCGATAGAAAGATTGCGAAAGTCCCAATTTTTGGAGATTTGATAGTCAAAGGCAATGTTGCGCGGTTTGCCATGATGTTCGGTATTCTTTTCCAATCAGGGCTACCAATAATAAAAGCTCTGGAACTCCTGACAGATTCGATTAAAAACTCAGCTATCGCCGGAGAGATAGGAAAGATGCGGGATCTGCTGAAAACTGGCCAAGACTCTAAACTAACCCAAGAGCAATTTGAATTTATCCCAGAGCTTGCCTTGCAAATGATATCAATCGGCCTGGAATCCGGGTCGTTAACCAGAATGCTCAAACAGGTTGCCAGTCATTTCTCAAAGGAAGTGCAATACACTACACGACAGATGACCGCTATTCTGGAGCCAATTCTGACGTTGGTTATGGGTGTTTTTGTGTTGATAATGGCTCTGGCTATCTTCTTGCCTATGTGGAACTTGATAAAGGTATTTAACTCATAAACGTGTTAAAAAAAATCACCGTATCGCCGATAAATATTGATAAAGATAAATGTGTCAAGAAAAAGTCTTTATGGAGGTTCCCCAAATGATCATCAAACTTAACCAACGTGGTTTCACTCTGATTGAACTCGTGATAATCATTGTTATTCTTGGTATCTTGGCTGCTGTCGCGATTCCGAAATACCAGGATCTTTCATCCGATGCTAAAGAAGCCGCCTGTCGTAGCGCGCTGGGTGGACTCAGGTCCGGAATTACGATTTTCTACGCCAATGCTGCCGTTCAAACCGGCACTGCCACATGGCCAAGCATTGCGGAGATGAGAGGTTCAGATGTTATGGTTCACGGCATCCCTAAGAACCCATACGCCACTAATGCTGATTCTGCTGATGACATCTTTGATGGAAGCGCTCTTACCAAGGGTGACTCTATCACGTCAAATGCTGGCTGGGTATACAAAGCCTCGACTGGAGAATTATGGCCAGCCACGTTCGTTAATAATGAACACAAGTGGTAGGAATTCAGGGATGGCATTAGTCGACCGAGAGTATCCTCTCCGGCTTTGTTCGGAGATTGGTTTCACTCTCATCGAACTGGTGATCATCATTGTTATTCTGGGTATTCTGGCAGCGGTGGCTGTACCAAAATTTGCAGACATCTCCGACAATTCAAAAACAGTCGCCACGAAAAAAGAGATGACGGCTCTTAAACGAGCTATCGTCGGCAACCCCGATATTGTAGCTGGTGGTGAATATGTCGACCGAGGCTTCTATGGCGATGTAGGTTTCAAACCTTCATCGTTGTCCGATCTTGTCACGAAACCTGACACGATATCAAGTTACAATCGACTTACACGTCTGGGGTGGAACGGCCCGTATATAGACAGCAGCAATGGTGATTACCTTACGGATGCTTGGGGAACGGCATACGGATATGATGCTTCCAGTGGCTTTATCAGGTCAGTGGGAGGAGATGATACAATTACTGTAACCTTTTAATTCAGGTCCGGCATGTCAATTGCCGCATTGTTTAGAAAAAAAACAGAATCAACAGGGGATACTCCCAGGGACAGAGTCAGTCCGGTCGCTCCTGCCATTACAGAGACCTATATTCACCCCAGACGGGAGCATTTCCTGGGGCGATACTTAGCTTTCTTTCTGGATACCGACTCACTGCAGATGTCGGCTGTGCAGCATACCGGCAAGTCTCGACGTGTTCTTAATGTCAACAAGGTCTATATACCCTCAGATATAACGGATAAGGCTGCGAGACAGGATTTCTTAGGCAACGAAATTGAGAAATTTATTGGAGAATACAGAAATAAAGGGGCTCGTATTGTGGTCACTTTAGGTGGTAATGAGACCGCCTTCCGGACATTTCACATGCCTATCCTTAAAAAGGCAGAGCTTGATTCCGCAGTACGTTTTGAAGCTGAAAAGCAGGTACCCTTTCCGCTTAACGATTCCATCATGGATTATCGTCGTATTTATAAAGTAACAGGGGGGGGTAAAACACGGTATCGAATTGCACTTCAGGTTGCCACCAAACGAACAATTGAGGAAAATCTGGCTCTTTTTCGCAAGCGTAACATAGTAGTTCATCAAGTATATCACGCTCATGATGCTATCGGACAACTCCTTGAACATCTATCCGACTTCGATAGAAACTCATCCTATACGTTGTTGAACATCAACCGACAGTACTCAGAGATCGCTTTCTATCGAGGAACTTCGCTTGAGTTCTTTCATGTCACAAACACCGGATCCTCAATGGTGCAAAAGGGGAGCGGGATTCAATTGGAATATCTTGCTGAAACTCTGGCTACAGAAGTGCAAACATCACTTGATTACTATTCTGGACAATATAGAACACCCTCAATCTCCAAAATATATCTCCATGGAGACCTGGCTTACAGTGAAGAAGTTACCGCACTATTAAAAACACGGTTAAGATATGAGTTTGTTAAATTCCCGGTAGAACAACTCCTCTTTCTGCAGAACAAATCTTCCCCATATCTGGATACGGCAGCTGTTTGTCTGACTACTTTAGCGTCAGCAACATGTAATGTGCGGTTGCCAAACTTGTTGCCGGCTACTGACAAAGCTGTAAATCTTCAACGAAAACAGAATTTTTATGGGCGTCTTTCTCTGGTAGTAATTACTGTCCTGCTTGGTATCAGTTGGTTAATATTAAGAAATAACCTGAATACAATCAGGGAATCCACCCTTGAAGTTACTCGCCAGGTAGAAAGATTCCGTAGTTCTAAGGCATATCATCACTACAACATTCTAAAAAGTCAAATAGCGGCCAATCGCGCATATTTATCTCAAGCCGAACAATCAAAGAGCTATCTGGCACTTAATCTCAAAGAATTATCCCTGCTGACACCAAAAGAAATTCGCCTGGAACAGTTTAATTTCAATGGTCATGATCAGGGTAAAAACATGATACTCAAGGGAAGGGCAACTTCCAACACGATTCCACCTGAGATTGTATTGGCTGAGTATCTTGAGGACCTCAATGCCAGCCCGTTTTACAGCGAAGCTACTATCAAAAACCATCATAAATACAAGATCAAAAACGGTTTTGAAATTGAATTCAGCCTTGACCTGCGGGGGACAATATGAACCGGCGAGTTCTGGTGTATACAGGTGCAGCTCTCGGATTGATAACCCTCTGGTTTTTTATTATTTATGCTCCATACCACAAACAGAGAGAGCAGGAGTTCGCTAATACCAAGCAGGCTTTGAATCAACTGTCCGACTTTGACCAAATTCTCTCTAATTTGCCAAATTATTTGTCAATGTCGAAAGACCTTGAAGCTTCAAAAATGGATCTTATTTCACACTTATATGCCAAAAGTGATATCCTTGAACTGTTTAAGAACCTTGAAAAAACCGCTCAGAAGCGCAACCTGACCACCCAGGAAATTCGTCCGTCTATTCAGGAGTTACTTCAACTCAATACACTTATCTTGACCACTGAACAACCTTTGTTTGTCAATATTGACATGCATCTAACTGGTAATTACGTTGATATTGGACGTTTCGTCCAAACACTGGAAAATACAACGTTTTTCCGCGGGATTAACCACTCCAGAATCATCGAAAACAACGATGCGTCAGAGGGTGATTTACGTCTGGAAATAGGCTTCACTGCCATGCTTGGCCGCTTGGAGGCTGAATCATGAATGAAGGTACACGCAAGAAAGTAGTTTATGGAGCCTCGGTTCTGGCTCTTGCCTGGGCTGCATATAATTTCCCGAGTGGTCGCCAAAAACCGTCCCAAACTGACAACTATGATACATCGGCTCAACCTATCGTCGCTTCAGCTGTTACTAACGTTCCGGAAAAGCTGATTGACGTTGAGCTTTACCAGAGTCTCGAGTGGGGGGCAGACCCTTTTCGAATTCCGGAGAAATTACAGACAAGACGAGTTCAACAGGTGGTTAAGAACTGGAAGTTGAGCGGTATAGTTTATAGCCCCGACAAACCCATGGCGATAATAAACGCAACCACCGTTGGTATTGGCGATATTATAGAAAATGCCAAAGTAATAAAAATTGACAGGAAAAAAGTGACCATAAATTACAAGGGTTCACAAATCACCCTGACTGTAACCAAAGGATAGATAAAAATGCGCTCTAATTGGATTGTGATCGTTGTTCTCGTAATGTTGTTATTTGTTGGTACAGCCTTAGCTGACTTCGATCATAACGATTACAAGTTGTCACTCGATCTTCAGGGTGTGTCAATACCAGATGTCCTGAATATGATCGCTCAGCAACATAACCTGAACATTGTTATTTCGGGAGACGTCACTGGTGAAGTAACCCTGCGACTCGAGGATGTTGATCTGACTACTGCCCTTGAAGCAATTCTTGGCCCCATGGGATATAATTACTTCATGAAAGATGATGTAATTATCGTTAAACCATATGATGCTTATGCTTCTGGTGAATTAGAATCTTACATGGCAACGCTGAAGTACATCACTCCCACCACAGCTCAATTGGCGTTGGAGCCTATCTTGTCAGATAAGGGTAAAACAGTAGTTCTGAACAAAAAAACTGATGGGAGCAGTACCGGAGTAAAATATAACCCCAACCGACTGTTGATAGTTGATTTCCCTAATGTAATCAAAGAAGTAATGACCCTTTTGGTAAAACTTGATAAACCGGAACAGGTCGTGTCGATCAAAGTCAGAATAATAGAAAATAAAATTGACGACCAGTCCCAGTTAGGGTTTTCATGGCCAACATCGCTTTCGGCGGTCATGGGAGAAAGTGAA
>QNAG01000043.1 GCA_003641415.1 Candidatus Zixiibacteriota bacterium
ACAGATTTACAGTCTGTTCCCTTTAACCACTCGGGAACCCCACCAATATGGGAAGTATCGACCTCACGGCCAAAACTCAAAACGCAATAAACAGACGATCTCAAAAAAATCAACCCAAATGTTTAAGAAAAAATCTCTGCGCTAATTTACTTCTATAATGAATTATGATGCCTGATCTAAAACGACTAACTGACATCGACTGATTTGCGATCATCTTTTCGGGTCGATGCAACTGAATTGTCTCGGACTATTTCATCGCACCGCACAAGCCTTAGCCAGCGGGAATTTGCCCTACTCTTTTCATACGGTTAACTACTCGGGCAGATATCGGAAAAGCATTGCTTATCTCAATTTTCATTTCGTTAAAAGTCTTCGAGGCTTCTCCCCTGCTAGCTTTTCGAGCTGCTTCAGCAAAGACTACTATAAACAGCATGAAAATAAATGTTGTCACACCGACTAATAACACTATAGCAGTACGAGCCGGACCTGATTTTACTATCGGAAGGCTGGGTTGGTCCAGTATTCGTACAATAGGCACATCTTTTTGGGCATTAAGTTTGGCTGCCTCCAACTCACCAGTTAAGTAAAACACTGCTTGATTCTTGATTTCAAGATCACGTTGGAAGCGAGCTACGGTCATAGTAATAAATGGATCGGATGTACCCATCCAGTCTCGATTAACCTGTTGATAAGACAAAAGACTATCTTCAATTACTATCAGTTCTTTTTTGCGTTTCTCCAATTCGCGAGCTAAATACTTGGCGCTTTCTTTAGCCTGAGAGCGTCGCTTGTGTATATTAAAAGACTCAAGCTCGGCAATATACTTGGTTAAAATAGCTTGTGAAAAAGCAGGATACTTAGTCTCAACGGCAATTGTAATTACACCTGTCTTTTTATCATTGGACACAGAAGTTATCTTAGCGAGTTCTCGGTGCAGTTTGTCTCTGTTTTCAATATTAAAATATTCGGGGAGAGTAAAAGACATGGTGCTGCCATCATTATCAAAATCATACTTGGTATTTAGTACAATTTCACGGACAGTCTGCGAAGTTAAAATGGTCGGAAACAATTCCGAGGAATTTTCATCAGATGCGGTAAATCCACCCAGGCCGGCTATAGATTTCAGGTCAGCCATTTTATCAACTGGTCCAGATGGCAACAACGTCGCTACTGACTTGTACTGATTCGGTATTAACAAAACCACCAAGGCAGTCAACACCATTATCGTTCCTACTGTACCAGCTATCCATTTACGACGAGTAACAAATAATGTCACCAGCTCAAACGGATTAAAGGCACTTGTATCATTTAGTGTTTCATCATCAGTGCTGTTTTTAATAGTGACTCTGCTTCGCATTCATTTCTCCTGATATTATCCATTCTGAGTATAAACAAACCACATGCCATTATGGCCTAAAGGCGACTATTTTATTATCCCTTGGTCCACAACGGCTTACAAAGGCAACAACACGTCTAAATATGTATGATCGATTATTGTTTTATTTTAGTGGAAAATTATTCCAAAAAGGATGGAAAAAGCGGTGCTAAAGCTATCTACTTCTGATTTCTATTGTCGACTGTATCAGTCTCAATCAGGACTTCGGTCTCTGAAGTTGTCTTTATAGCTCGGTTACGAACAACTGCCGGTCGGTAACCAGCCGGCATTCCCTCAGCTAGTCGAATATAACTTTCTGCTACCGCATCCCATTGGTATCGGTTACCGACATTCCTATACAATTTGCCTGGTTCTGCATGAGAGTTAGAAGCCCGAAGTAAATCAGCTTCGATATTCATGCGGTCGAAAAGCATACCAGTATCAGCCAATACTTCCCGACTGAACTCGCAGTCTATAGCCAGCAAACGTGGACAGGTAGCCATGGCTTCCAGTAGTGCCGGATTGGTTCCGCCTACAGAGTTGCCATGAACATAACAAAAGCAGCTCTGTCTGAGCGTCTGTACAATTTCGGGATCATAAACAGCCGGGCGAATCATCACTCCGGCTTTGCCGTCCAGAGCCTTTAGTTCTGTAGCATACGCAGTATGTTCCTTGTATCCAATTATCACCATCTTCAACCCACGAGATGCAAGTTTTGTTTGAGTAAATGCCTGCGCTACTTCCAGAGGATAGTTGTCCGGTTCTATTCTGGTTATCTGAAGAAAATATTTATCCTTCTCAAGATTATATTCGCTTAGGATTTCAGTCTGTCGTTTAGGGGTAACTTTTATCGAGTTCGGTATGCCATAAGGCACCATACTGGTTTTCTTGAAAAAACGCTGCCGATAGTACTTCTGGATCCCCTTGGAATCAGAAATTAAGCTCTTACAAACCCGGCAGATCAAAAAGGAACTTAGTATATAATAGAGCTTAAACGGCCATGACCATTTTGCGCGCCGCCATTCGAGGCCATCAGTATTAACAGACATCGGCAAGCGCATAAGGGCTGTCATCAAAATGCCTGGCAGGTTGGCGTTGTTAAACCAGAATACATGGCGATAATGCCAACGGTTCCTCCACAGATAAACACCAGTGCGAATAGCCGACATAAACGTGTCCAACTTTCGGTTGCGGCTGCCCTTTACATACACCAGGCAACGGCCGTTATGTACATCCGGCAGAATATGTTCGTCGTCGCTGCTGCGGCAGACAACGTCACACGGTATACCGGCATCCACGAAACGGCGCGTGATCTCATCCACGGCCGTCTCAAAGCCGCCGTAGTTGGCTGGTAGCCCACGCGTACCACAGAAAGCAACAACCTTTCCACCGACCGCAGTTGATTCTCTATTGCTTCGTTTTAATGTAATTTTCCTTCTATTGTATTCTCTGTCTGGCATTGCTTCCATACGATCTAAGATTGATTATTTATTGTCTTCTCTTCGGAAATAATTAAGAAATTCTTTGCTACGGTTCCATAAGTGCATTATCAGTCATATTTTCCTTTAACTCTTGAGTGTCTTTTAGGTTGAGTCGATTTTATGCCCTGTTGATAAAGAGGACAAAACTGACGACAGAATCCAGAACAGCAACCAGCCAAACATGAGTGAGATAATTTTATAAATAACAGCATCGAATGTAAACAGAATACTGGTTGCCACCGAAAAACCGGTAATTAAATAGAACATACGAATAACATCGTCGGAGTTGCTTATTTTCTTATCCAACCAAGAGGCTACGCCTCCTAAACTAAAAAAACCGAACACAATTCCGATAGCGCCGAAGTTGGCGAAAAACTCAGCGATTAAACCTGCCCGGAGACCTCCGCCGGCAAATTGATAGTTAAACAAGTCCTTCATAAACATTCCAAACGGCTGCCAGTATTGTGCTTTGGACATACCCGCCAGCGCTAATAATTTGCCAGGAAAAAGAATCAGCACTGCATTAATAAACATCTGTCCATTCAGATAAGGAGCCTTATCCGGCACATAATCCAGCAATTTACCAAACTCTCGAAATTCCGGCGAAAAATCTGTAATAAAGCGTAAGATGTAAAGACCCTGCTGGTCGGTACTACCCATACGATACAAGCCAATAACAAAAGCCGCCAGACCGCAGATTATTACTCCTGAGAACATCCTGGCACCTCCTATTGTCCCTCGTCTCCAGAGATCAAGTCCTATAACGATTATCGGGGTTAGAAACATCGATCTGGATGCACCTAAGAAAATTATCGTTAACCCTATAGCAATTAGGACGACAAGCGCATTTTTATAGATTCGCTTTGTCATATGCCAGATCAATGCATAGCCTATTGATATAGCTGAAACCATCTGAAAATAGAGTACCTGGGGCAAACCACTGGAAATCTGAGTACGGAATTCATCGGACCCTTCTACCAAGGCCGGTATACGTCCACCGTATTGAAACATCATCAAGACGAAACCGAACAATCCAACAATAAATACAACAAAAAAAGCTGCAAATTCCACCGATCCAGCCACATAGGTTTTTATTATTCTCTTAGAACCAAAAGAAAAACGTATTTTAGACAAGGTAAAATAAGCCAGCACAAAAGTTACCAGAGCCATAAGGGAATAGCCGGAAGCAGTCCAAAGGTCGATCGAGTAGGTTATATCCGCATACTTAAAATCAAAATTGTTTATCATTAAGTATGAAAACAGACCTCCCACAAAAAAATATAGGAAGGCCGAAACAAAAAGCCAGAATACTACCCGATGATTAATCATGATTTCTCGATGCAGTACGATTAAAGAGGTCAAGGTAACCTAAAGCACAGCGATCCCAATCATATTTTGATGCAATAGTTTTCATTCTCACAGATAGCTCTTCTCTGCTTTTTGGGTCGTAGAGCGATTCAAAACGAGCAGAATCAAAACTGCCGTTTCGCAACATCTCATCGGTTATTGCAATACCTGCCCCCTCTGCATGTTCATGTAGAACCTTACAAGCGGGATTATAGATTACCGGACAGCCATGACCAAAAGCTTCAATCAATGGAAAACCAAACCCCTCGTTCCTTGAAAGAAATATAACAGCCATCGCTCCGCGGTATAAACTTGCAAGAGTTATATTATTAACATAACCAAGATAGATAACCCTCGTTGAGAGTTCCAGATCGTTTTTGATAAATTTCAGAAATTTGTTCGCCTCTTCTCGGCTGGACTTGTTGATTCCTCCCACAAAAAGAAGCTTATCAGGACAATCTTCTCGATACGTTATCAGATATCGAAAAAGCTTAACCGCTTCGTATAGTGATTTCCCGTGTGGATCAATTCTGCCTACTACTAAAAAATAACCATGATAGGATAAACCATGTTTTCTAAGAACACTATCAACCTGCTCATTGCTGACTGTTTGGATTTCCACTCCTGATTCAATTACATTTATTCTTTCTTCAGGAACTTCGGGAAAGAAAGTTGCAATTTGACTGGCAACGAACCTTGAAATAGCAATTAAAGTACTTGAATTGCGTAGCGCACTTTTAAGCATGATCTTCTTACGATAATACGTACGTAGCACACCATATTTAGAATCAACTTCAAATTCATTTAAGTCATGAATTACCGACACGGTTTGTGCAAACCGAAATAGAACAATCGGATTAGAAAGCAGAACGGCCACTTTGACTTTTTGGAAATAACAGATCAAGGGAAATACTATCGCGGTAAAAAAAATAGCCGGTATCGATCCGGCGTTTAACCAAAATGAATTTACCACCTTCACATCGGGGCTCAGGCTTTTGATGCCCGCTAAAGTATTCTTATTAGTATAAAAAGTTATCTGAGTCCCGTTTTCCGATTCAAGCTTTAAATGCGACATCAGTCTGTCGATATAAACCCCAACACCGAGTCGTGGGCCATGATAATAACCAACTATAGCGACCTTGTTATCAGCCACTAGTAACACTTTCCATCTGATTAATAGTCAAAACATCCTTAAAAGCTATCGAAACCAGTTCAAGATTTCCCTCGGTCATACTAGCGGGGGAACAAACCGGATCGCCAATAAGGCCTTCATACGAATTAATTATCAGGTCTTTATAAAACTCAAGAAGTTCAGAACGTTGGTCAGTACATGGAGCGGCTAACACTTTCTTTATTGAGGTCAGATCATTGATAAAATATACATTGGGCATTTTTGTAAAAAACGTTGGGCAAAACAAAACAGCCTTCTTCCCCATTATCGATGCTTCCATTCCGATCGTACCTGAAACTGAAAAAACGATATCTATCTGTTTGAGCAAATCGTGACTGTTGACCCAGGGGTCGACTATCCGTACGTTTTTCATCGAGATAATCGAGTTATAAAAATCACGACCACGATCACCAATGGCGTTTGAATGTTCTTTCACCAACAAAGTGCAATTTACAGGTAGCAATTTTGACAGGATTTCAATAAGGGCAAGTTGGTTTGTATAAACGCCACCCATGACATCAATTGAGGCTTCCGGCTGTTTGTGCAGAGTAAACAAGGCGAATCGATTTTGTTCGGTTGCTTCAAAGTTTACCTCAAATGGAAGTTCGGCGATTTGGTACTTATTGAGTATTATGTGCGTTTTATTTTTTATCCGTTCCAATAGAGTATAATCCATATATTCGGTACGAGCCTGACCAAATAACTCCTCAGACAAAAAGCGCACGAATTTGCTAACATAGTTCAGATGCACAGCTGGAACTTTATTGTTTATATACCAATAGTTCGGTCTTGGGATATTACCATCATTTAACATCTTTTCAATCATCTCGAGGTATGTTATATCCCAATCATGCTGGTTAGTACCAAGTCTGATAAAGTTAGATTGGAATGGATCAGTAAAAAAGGCGAAACGCTCGCTGGGGATTCGAATCGTATGAGGTATTAAATACTGAATTGATGCTCGCTTCGCGATATAATATGTAAGCAACTCAACTGACCAGGTAGTCTCTCCAAAACATTTGAAAATGTTATTATCGATCAGGAAAGACTCAATTGATTTCCCGACCCGATTTAAAAAGCGATCAGGATGGTTTGTTCGTTTGGAGAGAAAGCGATCCGTTCCTATTAGTTGCCAGATTGGCATCGACATCGACTGCTCTAACTCAGCCAACCAACTTTGGTCCGTTTCTTTTTCCGTCTTGGTTACTTCATAATAAAGAATATTAGAATCTGGATAGCCTGCTTCTTTAAGAACTTTTAACCATGGTTGGCCAGTGACAATCCAAAACACATTGTTTTTACCCAGTTCCATCTTTTTAACAAGGTCATCATAAAACCATGTCTTTGACCGGTTGGCGATGATACAGATATTATTTTCTGAAAAAGTTTGCGCCATTACGTGATACAATTCCTTCCATGCTGCTGTAATCCTGACAATCAGCCTTACGAAGCAACTGTGAGGAAACATAAAAGCCGGGTTCATCTATTGCTTTGGATACAACCGTCCCAGCGCCTATCGAGGTACGTTCAACGATATTGGCACCCGGGAGAATTATACAGCGTGAACCGATATAGACATCCGAACCAACTGTAACTGATTGTTGTATTTTTACGTGGTTGACATCAAAGCCATGCGTCCATACCTCGCTCATAGTGCCACCAAAAGTTACATTATCACCTATCTCAATCGTATCTGAAAGATCAAAACGGTGGCCGACGGTAATTATTGTTTTGTAGCCAGCCAGAAAATTCTCGTTCATTTTGAATGGCGACAGTCCTGCTCTGGTACCCACAATGTGATTACCGGACACAATCATTGCTTTTTCATCAAGGATAACCCGATAGGCATCATTTATACAGTTTCTTCGCCCAATAGAGCTTCCATTGGCCAGATCAAGCTCATGGGCGTTTATTCTATTTAATACTCCAATACTAGCTGTTTTCATTGTCATCTTGTCACAAAGAATAAAGTTGAACATACCAATCCGGGAATCAGATGATATCTTATACCCAGCCAGAATTCGGTATGACAAGATTCTCAAAAAGTTAAATGGCAGCAGAGCTATCAACAGTATCAACAGTTTTTTCAAACTAACCTCTACTCTTCCGCATGATAAAAGTGACAATCATAAATAGTGAACAAATCATACTTGCAGCCATACCCAGTGAGATACGTAGCAATGGTTCCAATGAAACCAAATTAACAATGCTGATAAAAATCAGAGCTGAGACTCCGGAGAAGAACAGAATGTATCTATTCTTGTTCATTTTGTTAATATACATTTCAAAATAAGCTCCATAACACCATGCCAGAGTATAAACGATGATCAAAACCGTTATCAAGTCGATCGGGACTGCCTGTTTGAGATCCAGTATTCTCATCCCGAACAACAGTCCAAGTATACCAATTACACTAAGAGCCATCATGACACTATAAAGTCCCAGAATCTTATAGCTGATCGAATTCCCCTTTTCAACAAAAATCCGCTTGGAGAGATAACCAACTGCCGAGGTATGAGCCAGCTGGATCACTAACGCTATCCGCTGGATAAAAGAGATATGAAACATCCGGTCTTCGGACAGATAATTGCGGGCATAAACCTTGCCATAGTTGCTGACAAACATAAATAGAAACACATTAAGAATAATTGGCCAGGCAAAAATAAGAGCCTCCTTTACGTACGCGCTTAGGACTGAAAAACTAACTTTGTTTTTATGCTGTACGTAAAAGAGTAAAGTTGCTCCCACCAACATAATCTGCCCCAAAAAGAAATAGATCAGTGGCAATTCGATTGATATCCCTTTAAAAGCCAGAACTACCAAAATGGTCAGCATATTGACAGAAATGGAAAAAGCAAAAACAAAAGAGGGACGGTCAATCAAACGGTAGTAGATCGTGAAAAAAGATATAAAATACATAAACAGAGCGCGAATAGTTATGCAGAGGAAAACTATTCTAAAATCCTGCCCAATAAGATATGTAAGCCCCAAAAGAACAATCGAAAGAGAAATATAGATAACAAACTGAAGCAAGAAGCAGCTTCTTACTTTCTCAACCAATACTTCCCTCTCGGTTTCTTCTTTGTAAGCATAAAGGAAATAATTGCGAACCCCCAACTCAATAACAATCGATACAATTGCTGCGATTGAGTATATATATTCGATTTCATTATAGAGCGCTCGGTCACGAAGAAGATAAAGGACCAACAGGGGAACAGAAAAAGTCAGAAACTTGTCAAGATAGTTTAAGATAGTGTAATTAATCAGACCACGATATCTGCTCAGCAAAGATGAAACAGCCATCACATGCGTTCCGTCAATTCCATCTCGGTTTGATTAAATATCTCAGAAGAGGCTTTGAAATACCGTTCTTGTATTTTCTCCTTGATAATCTCCTCTGAATGAAAATCTACTCCTTCAGTATTGTAATTAGTAACTGGAGGAGAGTAACCAAACTGCTTTAGCAATTTTGAAATTACATACTTGGGTGAGATAACATCTTTATTTGGGTTTAGATACCTAACCGTCGCGTAAATAAATCCCGGCGTAGCAAATGGCAAAAATACTTTATTGACTCCCGCTTTTCGTGCCGATTGAATCACTACCTGGTTATCAGAACTCTGGATAAAACCATAAAGCTTAAGATACATCATTAGCGACAGTTTGTTATGTAGTTTATCTGTGAGTGGTTGAACCATTTTTTGGAAATAATCTCGCACAGAGTCAGGGGTGTCAATATTTTCCATAGCGTAATACTCATGTGGGTCAAAAAAAGCAGACAGAAACTCAGCTTCTCCCTGCGGAATACGAAATTTCCTTCCATGTTTACGGATAACAGCCATCGCTGCCAATCGCGCCATGGGCGAGCCGGGCCAACGCATTAAAACTCGCGCGGCCAGATCGCCTTTGGTTTTAGCCGAAGGTCCAAATGAAAGTATTGAATCGGCCGTCTGTCCACTTATGAAAATTGAAGTTGTACCGAATCGTTTCACTAATTGCTCTGCCCCCACAAAATGAAGAAGTGAATAGTGCCGGTCAAAGAGCATACGCTCAACTATCTGATTCGATTCATCTAACCCCTTTTGGATATCTACCTCTTCAACTATCAACTTGATTTTAAGTAAATCTGCGACTGCTTTCGCATGAAGATAATCGGAATAATTATCACGATAAAATGGTTTAGCCAAAAGAAAAATAGAATGAAACTCAACCCCCATCTTTTTCATCAACAGAGCCAGCAAGGTTGAATCCATTCCTCCGGAAAAAAAAAGGAGCTTCTGCGTTAAATCTTCTTTGAGCAATTGAAAACCTTCTATCAGTTCATCATAGCTGGTGGAAAGATGTTGCTTTACATCTGGTTGGTTGCAAATATCATCAAAATAAATCGAATGACTAAAACCATCAGAGTTTATCAAACCCAGACTTGCCGGAGCCAGCTTGTTTAAACCTTCCACAAACGTTCGCTCACCACTGGTATAGCGCTGACGTTCCCACAAGTGGTACTCGTTGTCATTTCGTTTGAGCGGTTTTGAAGAACCTAACAGCCTCAGTAAAATTAGATATCTGTCGGACAGATATATTTTGTTATCAATCTGACAATGATACAAACGGAACCCGCCACAGATATCATTGGCAATAATAATCCGGTCGTGCTTGATTGATAGAAATAAAAAATAACCTCTGATAGAATTGAGCGATGTTCCTATATTATCAGAAGAAACCGAGTTGAGATTTTTTCCCAATGGATACCCAAAGAAAAAAGATTCTTCAGTTTCAAATACGGGCAAACTTTTAAGGTCAATAACAACAGTGACAGCTCCCAATTTTACTTCCCTGTAAAATCCGGCCATCTTATTTATCCTATCATTTCCCAATCCATCGCGGTTCCTTTTTTTGCATCTCTTGTAATTCTCTTGCCCAACAATTGCTCGTAGTACTTCGGAGCCAATCCGAACCCCGGCCTGATTGACCGCAGGTTCTCCGGTGTCAGCCTCTCCCCTGCTTTCATATCCTGAACAATGTATAGTGAGCGACGGAACTTGATCGATTCTCTTTCTTTCTCAGTCAGACCATAGCTGACCTTACCTAATGCCTGCCAGGTTCGCTTGCTTTCAACAACCAAATTTGCTAATTCATCCGGTTCTAATGAAAACGTTGAATCAACACCTCCATCATTGCGCGAAAGAGTAAAATGTTTTTCGATCAAGCTCGCACCAAGAGCAACCGCTCCCAAAGCAACGCCTATACCCATCGTATGATCTGACAAACCAACTTCAACCTCAAACAGATCACGCAGATGTGGAATAGTTCGTATATTCGTGCTGTCCGGAGTTGCCGGATAAGTGCTAGTACATTTGAGAAGAATTAACTGATAACATCCGGCTTCTCTTGCCGCCTGAACGGTTTCATCCAACTCGGCCACAGTAGCCATTCCTGTTGAGATAATTACCGGCTTTCCGGTTTGAGCCGCCTTACGAATTAATGGCAGGTCAGTGTTTTCAAACGATGCGATTTTGTAAACCGGATTATTAAGACTTTCTAAAAAATCAACCGAGCTTGGGTCAAAAGGAGTTGAAAAACAGACCATGCCCAACTCAGCAGCGCGTTTGAAAATCGGTTCATGCCATTCCCATGGAGTGTGCGCCTGACCGTACAAATCATAGAGCGATCTTCCCTTCCACAGGGAATTTTCATCACTTATATGAAATTCACCCTCGTCTAAATCAAGAGTCATTGTATCAGGCGAATAGGTCTGTATTTTAAGTCCGTGTGCCCCAGCCTTTGCTGCTGCTTCAACAATCTCAAGTGCACGGTCAAGTGACTGGTTGTGATTACCTGACATCTCGGCAATAATAAAAGGAGGGTGAGAAGAACCCACCAAACGGTCGTCGATTTTCAAGTCTTTCATTATAATACCTCAACTATTCAGATGACCCAACAGGCACCAATGCCTTCCCGATCAGATCGGATGTTTTTGTGTCCCATTTCTCTGTCAGTAAATGCATATATTTCTTCTTGTCTTTACGACGATGGCTGGTTCCATCACCTACCTGGGGAACACACTTACATTTACCAGTACATATGTCAGTCCATATTTCCATAAATAATAATTCGATCTTGTTAGTCAGTCGTTGATAACTTGTCGACAGTGTATCATCACATTCCATTTCGACTTCTTCTTGAGCCAGTATCTGTCCGGTATCAATTCCAGAATCTATAAAGTGGATGGTAACGCCCTTGGGTGTATCCTCCAGGAAACTCCAGAGATTGGGATCAGCTCCTCTGTTCCACGGCAAGAGGGAAATATGCAAATTGATGATCCGCCCCTGCAAACGCGATATTACATTCGGCTTTATGATGTGCCCATAGCCGTAGCTTATTGCCCAATCGACGCCCTCCAAGAGACTATGATCGTCCGTCAGCTTGCCACTGAAGGTTATCACATCATTTCCGAGCTCTTTCAGGAAGCTGGCCAGAACAGGTCGGTCTGGTCCCAGCAGTAATAATCTCACTTGCCCTCCAATACCGGTCGCATCTGAAATAGTATATCAGTGACTCGACCGGCACCAAAACCGTCTACCAACAAGGTCGCCCGTTTCGACATTTGCCTGACCATAAGTGGGCCCGATATGAATTTTTTCACTGTCTTAGCAATAAGCTCAACAGTGACAGTCTCTGAGGTCCCCAGGTAGATACCGACACCATACTCGTCACAATGGCGACCAATCGCGATCTGATTCTCAGCTACTGCCACTATGATACTCGGAACACCCATGCAGCACCTCTCCCAGGTTGTTGTTCCTCCAGCGCCAATAGCTAAATCCGCCGCAGCCATAAGCTTTGCCACATGTTTCGTCTGATAGTGCAAGGTTGTCTGCAAAACTTCACGACATCTTTTTTCAATTGCATCACGATGCATATTACTGCTCCCAACAACAACGTCAACCAAAATGTCAGGACGGTTTAATGATGCAACCGCATTCAGAGCTTTTATCGTTTCGTTGCTCGCGTCTACACCGCCGAACTGGATGAGGATACGACGGATATGACCATCGCGCTGTCGCAGGTTAGCCTTAGCTCTGATGAATTCTGGCCGTAGTAAAGCATGTTGAGGACCAATGATAACTTGACAGTAATCGGGGACTAATGAGCTGTATCGATTCGCCGCTGAGGTGTAGAGATTTTGATCCAATAACAGATCGCAATCATGACGCCGGTCAGCAAGATCATCGATTACCATAATCTGCCCAACTGCCGAACGAAGTTTATTCTCCCACTCTATATCAATAGCGTAGTGGTCAACCACAAGCCAGTCTATTGTTTGTCCAGACTCGGCGATTGCTTCCATTGTTTGTTCAGCATCAGTTACCTGTGATACACCAAGCCAATGAGCATATTCTGCTAAAGTATCAACCAACTCAGAAGTGCTGTCTACTTTTGGAAGCAAACTTACCTTGAAGCCACGCTTCTGAATCAGGGCAGCCAGATTTCCTTTGAAAGCGCGACAGATAAATCGCACACTCGCCCCCTGAGTAGCCAACATGTCAGCCAGAGTAAGGCACCTCATGACATGGCCGGTGCCAATTTCGTTCGATGCATCAGTGCGAATCACTATATTCATTGTCCATACACCTTCTGCGTAACGCCGTTATTGATAGCCTGCCAGCGGGGGTAGGTCGTAAGCAGTCTGAGACAGTCTTCCATATCAAATTGGGGTTTGATTGGATACAGGTTCTCGATAATGCGGCTTACCAACAAGAAATCTTCGTGTGTGTCAACAGTCCAGCGGTGCTGGCTCTCATCCCGAGCAAAGGTGAAATGCTCTATATTGTATTTCTCAGGGTGGTTGTAGATGAACGGTGTAACATGTTCCCTGTCAGCTGGATGTTCCGCCTGTTCATGCACCTCCTTCAGTACCCGAAATGAGAACACCTCACAATCCATACCCCGCGGATAGGTTCGCTGTATAGTGTTGGAAACATAGTCTACATTTGGGATATGATCCCGATAAACTGTGATTGCACGATCAATGATTTGTGGATCAATTAGTGGACAGTCAGATGTAACGCGCACCACAGTATCCGCCTTATGTTTACTGGCAGCTCCGTAGTACCGGGCCAGAACATCGTTCTCGGATCCCCGAAAACAGTTCACTTGGTGTGTTCCGCAGAATTCAACTATTGTATCGTCAGTATAATTCGTGGTAGTTGCAATGACAACATCATCTGCCAATCTCACACGATGGAGACGTTCTATAAGATAATCAAGAAGAGGCTTCCCTGCTACCCGCTTAAGAACCTTGCCCGGCAATCGAGTAGACCCCATCCGCGCTTGTACGATTATGACCGTCCTCACAAGTTCCCCTTTAGACTTTTAGCCAGCGCAACAACAACGCGCTCTATATCACGGTCGGTTAATCCAGGATACATTGGTAGGCTCAAAGCTTTCTGATAGTAGTCTTCGGCATTCGGAAAGTCACCAGGCTTTGTATGGTATTTTCCGCGGTAGTAAGGTTGCAGATGAACTGGAATATAATGCACCTGGGTACCAATTCCTTTTCCCCTCAACCAGTTCATCACTTTCGCCCTTGAAACACCAAATCGTTTGAAGTCTATTTGAACCACAAACAAGTGGTAGGCATTGACAGAACAATCCCTGTTCGTGAGAACACTAACTTCACCTGGAGCAAATTCTTTGCCTATTAGTTTACGGTAGAGTTGTGCGATTTCTTGCCGACGCTCAATCGATTGTTCCAGCCGAGAAAGTTGACTCAATCCCAAAGCTGCATGAATATCGGAAAGGCGA
>QNAG01000044.1 GCA_003641415.1 Candidatus Zixiibacteriota bacterium
AACACGGACCGGCGGATGCTGAGATCGTTTGTTTACCCAACAATCTGATACGCGTTGTCTTTAAGGAAAAGCAACGCGCTATTACTCCCGGCCAGTCGGTAGTTTTTTATGATGGCGATGTCCTTTTAGGGGGAGGAATCATCGCATAAAATTACTCAAGCATAGTTAGATACCACGACCAGAAAAGAAGTTCAGGTTGATATCTACCGTTTCTGTTATTCCCTAAAAAAATCAGATTCCAGGTTCTAATGAAATATCAGCCCTGTCATTTCTTGACCTCAGTTTCTTATCCAATGTCTTTATGTGTGATTACGAACTGAACGGTGATACTGTGACCTTGTTCCTGACTAATGATTCAACTGGCGAAAAGCATACAAAATACATTAATTGCCTAGTTGACGACATTTCCCTGATCGCTTCAGGCAATGCTTCTGAAATCAACCTCCTTGCCCTATTTATGCACACCCTTTTAAGTCTCGTGTCGAGGAGCCGATATATGGAAAGATAGTTATATGTTCTCACAGGAAAGGAATAGCAAATGTATAACATCGAAAAGAAGGACTACGGCTACAAACTGACTTTCGCGGGGAAAGTAGACAAAGATGAAATGGCTCGGTGGTTGGAAGAGATTGAGCACATTCTATCCAAACAGCCAGGCTCCTTCACAGTTCTCATGGACATACAAAATCTGCAACCGGTATCACAGATTGCCCAAAAATTCTTCAGGCGTGGTCAAATGTTATTAGAAAAACGAGGTCTGACACGATCGGCGGTAGTGCTTAGTGGGTCTACCTTAGCAATGCAGTTTAAACGTCTTGCGGTACAGTCTGGTATCTTTGACAAGGAGCGATACGTCGATATTGTCAATAATCCTCAGTGGGAAGAGGTTAGCCTTGGATGGCTTACTGAAAGTATCGAACCAGATGCATTTATTCAAAAGATATAACTGGATTCGTAAAAAAACATAAACCATATTATGATCTGACAGAACACGACGGAACTGCTAATGAGTTCCGCAATTCGAGACTCATTTGAGTTGATTTGCTTGACAGGATTTCTGGCTCCACTACAACAAAAAAACAATGTTCCCACAAAGTGATAATGTCCTAAATGAGAGACTATACTGAATCCCAAAAAGTAAGGGAGGATTATGGCTGGAGAGAACATTATCAGGATAAGTTTGCGGGAGTTGAGAAGGCTGACTGTGTTGCATGCTGTTTTGGGCAAGCGTTTCATGCAGAAGTCAGCGGCGTCCATTCTTTAGGTAAGTTTCTCCATCGAGGTGCGGGTTGTGGGGGGATGTTGGTATTGTCCATCGGGGGCGAGGTCGGCCATCTAATCGGAGGCTTCCAGAGAGGTTCAAGGCAAAAGTTTTAAATCTTTGCCGAGAGAAGTACCGTGATTTTGGTCCGACACTGGCGGCGGAGAAATTCGGAGCCAATGCTGTTATTGCAGTCGATCTCGACTATGAGACAATCGGAAGTGGCAGCGGCAATATGCTGATGGTTACCGATAGCGGCACGGCAGTGAAATTCGAGTAGAAGGATAATCAGAGTATTTGCTTTGCACTAACATTTAGGCTGTCCCCAATAAGTCACCTTATCAATCTTGAGTAGGGTGCGGACTTGTGTCACACCGAATATCATCCCGAGCGGAGTCGAGGGACGGCGGACACAAAGCCCGCCCATACGTGAAAGGGGACTAAAAATCCGCGCAGTGGGCGGCTTTACGTCGCCCGTTCTCAAAACCGCACTTTCAACAAACTTGCACTTAGGATACTTTATCAACAAGCCCCTTGTTTGGGGATGATTTGGTATGTTCGGGCAATCAAGGCTAAACGAGTTTAACCTTGCCACCCAGCCGTGCAGAATCAAGCCATCAAATTCAGTATACAAGTCTACCTCTTATGCTCGCTCAGGGAATAATGCGGGTTGACAAGGGCGGCAGAACCGATATACTATATATGGCAGCTAAAAATGTACATACTTGCCAAAAGACACCGATACTCTATAAAAAATACTGTTAACAAATTGAGAGCTCAGGATTTATGGAAATTTTCAAAACAGCTTTTATCGTAGCGGTTTTTATAATCACTACCGCAGTACAAGGTTTCGTAAGCGAATTACCCATACCAGTTGGCGATTCAATAACTAACCGATATTCAAGCGGCGTCACCCGAACCCAATGGGTCGACCCGTCCGGTGGCCACCCCATAACTTTCCAGGAATGGACAACTCAAACCGAAAAGCGTGGATCATGGAAGGCGTCATTAGTTTGGACGGATACTCCCGAGTCACATAGTCGCAATCTGGTTGGATTCGGTATCTTTATTGATTCCGCTCTATACGACCAAGTGCAGACATCAATTGAATTATATGTGATTGACCTTACCGGCGAAGGCTATGATGTAAAAGTTTATTCCATTTGTGGTGGTAACCCATCCGATCTGCGAGCGTTTCTCTACGATAAGTATCTCGAAGGTATGGTCGGCTGTGTTTTTATTGGGGACTTGCCTGTAGCCTGGTACGAGACCGATTTCGGCGATCCGCCATCACATGCTGAGTTCCCTATCGATCTGTACTATATGGACCTCGACGGTGTCTTCACAGATGCTGACGTTGATGGTATATATGACACTCACACCGGCAATGTCACGCCGGAAATCTGGATGGGTCGTCTGACCGCATCGCCACTTACAATGGACGGCGCCAACGAAGTAGACCTGCTGAATGACTATTTCGATCGCAATCACCAGTACCGGAGCGGGCTGCTTCCCTTGAACAACAAGGCGCTGGTCTATATTGATGACGACTGGGAATCAGGATCGAACTGGTGGAATATGAACGTTGGTGAGGCTTATGCCAATCGGGAGTTCATCAAGAATGAATGGACCACCTGGAGCACGGACTATGAAAGTCGATTACTAAACAACTATGGCTTCATTCAGGTATGTGTCCACTCATGGCATGAGGGACACGCTTTTAAGAATCCGGATGATGACTGGTCCTACACCTACAACTCTGAGGTCAAAGGACTTCAACCTGTATCGCATTTCTACAACCTTTTTGCCTGTTCCAACGCCCTCTATGTCGAAGAGGATTACATGTCTGGTTGGTACATCTTTGGTCAAGAATATGGATTGGCTGCAATTGGCAGCGCTAAATCAGGTTCAATGCTGGTGTTTGAAGATTTCTACCACCCTTTTGGTGAGGGAAAAGAAATAGGGCAGGCATACTTCGACTGGTTTTCAGCTCGTGCTGAAGGCGGTTTTGAAGAATGGGAAATTACCTGGTTCTACGGCATGACGCTTAATGGCGACCCGACATTGAGTATCCAGCAGAAGTCGGCCAGTACCCTGCTTCAACACGACGATGGAAGCGTAGCATACATGATGGAATTAACGTCTTCATCAGACTTGGATATGTTCAATGTTCGGTTCACCCCTGAGGTAGCTTGCACTCTAAGCTCAGTCACAGTCGAAGGAGATTTTTCGGATAGTCTCGGTATCAGAATGTATGTGTGGGAAAGCGACGGTATCTATCCAGCGGTGTTGATTGACTCTCTTGATATTCCTGATGGTGACCTGTCATTTATAGACATCTCAAACTTGAATCTCGCTTATAATGCTTATGAGGATTTCCATATCGGTTTCAGTCCGCTTGAATCCGCGCCAGCTGGCACAACGTGGATATATATGGATGATGGCCAGCAATGCCCGGAACACCGTAGCGGGCTCAGTGAAGACGATATCTGGAAGACCCTTGATGAGTTCTGGGGAAGCAACTACAATTTCCTGATACGAGTTGAGGTACATCATGATCCTGAACCTGAGGTAGCCATAACAACGCTGACAATCCCAGCCGGTGAAGCTGGTCAATCCTACTCGGTGACGCTGGAGGCAACAGACGGCATGCCACCGTATGTTTGGGATATAACCGCCGGTAGCCTGCCGAATGGGCTTGATCTCGATTTGGTCTCTGGCGTATTGTCCGGAGTGCCATCGAATCTCGGGACGTTCCACTTCACAGTCCGGGCTACTGATTCGGACTCCCCCGCTACAAGTGATGTTCAGCATCTTTGTGCAGTTATTACCCAGGTGTGTGGCGATATCGATGCCGATGGTATGGGACCGGATATCGCCGATCTAACCTACCTCGTGAGCTATCTGTTCACCGCCGGTCCACCACCACCGGTGATGGAAAGAGCTAATGTAGACGGGATAACCGAACAGGGGGGAATGATAAATGTTTCCGACCTCACGTATCTGGTGGCCTATCTTTTCAGCGGTGGACCCTCGCCGGTGTGCGGGTCCTGAAGAATATTACGGCAGAGCCAGATTGTAGATGGCGGGGTGGCACCCTCAAGCTGGGGGCTTGTTGAAGAACCCTGGTCATCGTTTCCATGAGGACGGAGACAAGCCCCCAGCCTGCGCGGAACGTGAACAGATTTGCGCGTTAAACCGACAGGCGGCTTGACGTGGCTGCAGAAAATCAAGAACGAAGGGTAAGGAAGTCAGCGATGTCTTATACAACAGCCTTGGTTGTAGACGAAGGACATAATGAGCTAAGAAAGCAACTAGTGCATTCCGGTCTGCGGGCTTTGCATATCGCCCGGCCATGAAAAATCATCAAGTGGGAATAGACAATCCAGTCTTTCTGTGGAATTATCTTCATCAGGTCCCCCTCCACCTTAATGGCGTCCTTCTTAGTCGTGAACCTTAGCCTCTGGCTGATGCGTAGAACGTGCGTATCAACAACGATACCTTCCGCCAGATCAAATCCGGCGCCAAGAATGACAGAGCCGGTTTTGCGTCCTACTCCGGATAGTTTGGTAAGTTCATTGAGGGTGCGGGGGATTTTACCCTCATGACGCGAAAGCAACTGCTGTGCTGAAAGCTTGATAGCTTTGGCTTTGTTGTTGTAAAAGCCGGTAGAGTGAATGTCACAAGCCAACTTTTTCAGGTCAGCTCGTGCGAAATCTTCCACAGAAGTATATTTGTGAAACAGCTCCGGTGTTACTATGTTCACTCGTTCATCGGTGCACTGGGCCGATAGAATCGTTGCCACCATGAGTTGGTGAACAGTCTCAAAATCAAGTGTGCAGCCTGCTTCTGGATAGCTATTCTTCAATAGTTTCACACATTTACTGGCGCGGGCAATTTTGTCGGAAAGTTTCTCTCGTGGCATTGTCAGTCGTCGCAGGCGAGAATTACTACCCTGTCGATATCGTTGAGGTCTTTCAGAATAGTGATGTATCTGAATCGGTCGTCTTTTTCAGTTAAAAGACTCACGCGGTCAGCCTGGTTGTAACCGATTTCAAGCATGATGCGTCCGCCGGGAGCTAGGTAGTTGGGAGCAGCGTCAATAATACTCGCTATCGCACCAAGACCATCGTCGTCAGCTACCAGTGAAATTTTGGGATCGGCCAAAACTTCAGGTGGAAGTTCCCGGTATTCATCTTCTGAAATGTAAGGCGGATTTGAAAGGATTAGATCAAATCCATTATTAGCATCAACGGTAGAAAAGAAATCGGAACGAAGGAACTCTATCTTTTCTTCTCCTCCGAGTTTGCTCGCATTTTGTCGGGCAATTTCGAGCGCTTCATCGGAGATATCTACAGCCGTTATAGAACAATCCTGAATTTCGTTGGCAAGAGTTACCGAGATCACTCCGGAACCTGCCCCAATATCTAATATCCGTGGTTTTTTATACTCACGACTTCGGATGAAACCCATTGCAGCCTCACACAGCATCTCCGTCTCCGGCGTGGGAACCATCACTGCGGGAGAAACAGAAAAACAGCGACCATAAAACCAGGCTTCCCCAAGGATGTACTGAAGTGGATAGCGAGTAGCTCGGCGTTGAACGATTTCTTCAAGCTGAACCAAATGCTGTTGTTGGAGCTGTTTTTCACCATCAAGGTACAACTTCAATCGATCAACATCGAGAAGGTGGCAGAGAATTATCTCCACCTCGGCCAGACCCTGATCAATACCCGCCTTTACCAGACGGTCACTGTGTTTAGCAATCAAGAGAGGAAGTTTCATTTTCATTCCTCGGAGATTTTGATTCGGCGATTCCTGGTTCTCCTGCCCTTTCGCTGGGTACGGTACAACCCCCAAAGGTACAACATCGTGATAAACAAAATCCATGACCAGCAAACCGCTTTAGTGAACCCCGGGGAAAACTGGATGGAATGTGGGATCAGATAAATGCCTAACAGGAGGAAAAAACTTCCAATTCCAAGCCACCCGAGCGTCCGATTGGAGAAGATATCTTTGCCGATTTTGCCTCGGGTAAGAGAACCAATAGACGCAAGAACGACAAATACAAGATAGACAAACAGCATCTGGGTTTTATTGTCGGTGGCATCGGTGCCAAAAGGAACTCCCTCCCAGATTGTTCCGAAAGCGTAATGGTTCATCATGAAGCCAAAGGGATAACAACCGAGAAAAGCGCTGATTACAGCGATAAAGAAAGCTATGGCAAACGGTCGAGAATCAGGCTGACCACGAACAAGGTTAAAACCGTATAGTGCTCCCAGCACAACAAAGAAAACAGTAACAAACATAAAAAAGATATGAAAGAACAAAGCTATAGTTGGGACTTCGCCAAAGTATTTCAACAGAAAAGGTTTACCATCCGGCATTTTGAAACTGGCCCGCAGAGCGCCTATATTGTCTCGAATTTCAAAGTAATACCAGGTTTTCCCTCCCTTATCACCGGCTGTTACATACGCATAGAAAAGACCAGTCGCTGAATCTTCAACAGAAAGACGAGCTGTTGAGTATCTGGCAGGGTTCGTATTTTCATCTTGTTCAAATCGAGTCTGTCTAAACACGGCTTTTAAGCCGGGCTCAAAAGGACCAGTAATTGTAATGGGCAATTTATCTCTTGTATGTTCAATTATTTTTGGTACAGTAACAATCTCAAAGGTATAGCCATTTTCATTGTAACTATAGTGTTCCGGTCTGCCTCGAGAATTCATCCGAGCGACATACAGGAGCACTAATGTCAGTAGTAATGCTATTAATATACGAATTATCTTCATGGCGCTACTCCATCTTATTGCTGGAGTTTAAGAGGATTTCCTGATCGTGACGCTGAAGGGCTTCTATCAGGGTTTCAATCTGTCCCTGCATGATCTGGTCGAGTTTGTACAAAGTAAGCCCAATGCGATGATCGGTGACACGTCCTTGTGGAAAATTGTAGGTACGAATCTTTGCGGAACGGTCACCGGTAGAGACCATGGAACGCCGCTTGGCATCAATCTCAGCCTGTTGCTCAGCCATTTTCATATCATACAAACGCGCTCGCAGAACTTTCATTGCTTTGTTCTTGTTCTTCAATTGCGATTTCTCGTCCTGACAGGTCACTACCAATCCAGTAGGAAGGTGCGTTATCCGAACAGCAGAGTCGGTGGTATTGACAGACTGACCCCCGGGACCGGAAGAGTGATAAACATCTATTTTGATTTCGTTGTCCTTGATTTCAATGTCAACTTCTTCGGCTTCCGGAAGGACGACCACAGAAATGGCTGAAGTGTGAATTCGACCCTGGGTTTCCGTCACTGGCACACGCTGAACACGGTGAACACCGGACTCGTATTTCATTTTGCCGTATGCTTTATCACCATCAAAAGAGAAAGTTATCTCTTTAAAACCTCCTGAAGAAGCGGGACGTGAGCCGAGTAGCTCAAATTTCCAGCTCTGACTATCAGCAAATCGTTGGTACATCCGAAAAATATCACCAACAAACAGTCCGGCTTCGTCTCCACCGGTTCCGGCTCGAATTTCAACAATAGCCGGTTTGTCGTCATTGGGATCACGGGGAAGCAACTTGAGTCGAAACTCACTCTCTGCATCTTCAATCTGAGTCTCTAATTGTTCCAACTCATTTCTAGCCATGGCTATTAATTCGCTATCCTCGCCACTATCGATTATCTCCTGTGTTTCAGTTAGCCCGATTTTTATTTTACGATACCGGCGTCCTGCTTCGAGGATTTCCTCTACCCGATGTCTTTCCCTGTTCAATTCTATCATTTTCTTTTGATCAGAAAAAGTCCCGGGGGCAGCCATCTGCTTATCTATTGAGGCCAGTTTCTCTTCCAGCTTTTCAACTATTTCCAACATTTTTTTTCCACAAAGATTTCATTCGGAGTTTTAGTGTAAGTCAATCCTGCTCCAACGGCAAGATAATATCTGAGAGGAACTGCTTCGCTACGGAACGTTGCTATGATCCGAGACAGTTACAGATTGTTCCATACCAATAGCAGCCTTGAGAGAAGCAAGACCCACTTCAAGTTGTTCTGGAGAGGGTTCTTTTGTCGTAAGCCTCTGTAACCAGAGACCGGGCTTTATAAGAATCTTTGTTATCTTATTGTCGCGTGTTTTGCCGGACAGTTTCAGCAATTCGTATGAACCACCTGCAACCAGCGGCAGAAGAGAGAAATGTATCCCAAAACGAGTCAGGAGGGTTGGAGCATCCCCCGTCCAAATTGCATACAGTGTATCAGAGATGGCATAAGTGGCTATGGCAAAAAGAGCTACAATGAGAATAAATGAAGTCCCACATCGGGGATGAAACCGCGTATGACAGGCAGCACGTTCAGGGATAAGTTCATCACCCATTTCATAACAGTATATGGATTTGTGCTCAGCTCCGTGATATTCAAAAATGCGCCGAAATTCACCAAAAAGCGACAAAGCCCAAACATAGATTAAAAACATGGTCAACCTTATAGCCCCTGCTACGAGATTGAAACCAACCGCCTCACGGTTGACTCCTGCAAACTGGGAGATTGCAAGGGGAAGAAAGAAGAAGATAAACACGCCTACCACGACAGCAAAAACCGCAGACAGCCCCAGCATTAAGTTGTTTGACCGAGGAGGTTTGTCTTCTGATGACTTACCTTTGGCGGAGTTTTCCTCTTTTTCCAGTTCTTTCATAGCAATATCAGCTGAGAAATTTAGCGTTTTAATACCAATAATGAGCATCTCAACAAATGACACAATTCCCCTAAGAATAGGTAGACCTAAAATCTTATAACGCTTTGTAAAAGAAATATAGGGATCAGTTTTGACTACAATCTCACCGTTAGGTTTACGCACTGCTGTTGCAACCTTATCTTTAGATCGCATCATAACCCCCTCGATTACAGCTTGTCCACCTACATTGAGATCCGGCATAATATTCCGTTGCGGCAGCTTCTGCTAAGAACTTCCAGACAGTTCGTTTAACCTGATAAAACTGAAAAACGGCGCTATGTACATTGGCTCATAGGCGCCGCAAAACAGCAAGGCATTGCCAGAAGGCAGCTACTTGTCTTTCTTTTGAAACTTTTCATATTTCCGACGGAAACGTTCAACCCGTCCAGCCGTGTCAATCAGCTTCTGTTTGCCGGTAAAAAACGGATGACAAGCAGAGCAAATTTCCACATTGATTTTTTTTCGGGTTGACCGTGTCGGGTAAGTAGCCCCACAGGCACACGTTACCTCAACGTCGTATACTTTCGGGTGTATCTTGGCTTTCACGCTAACTACCTCAAAACTAAGCTACATATCCATTCTATTTAGGTCCAATATATTTATTGGACCGCACAATCTATAATTATACACCTTTTCAGGGATATTTGCAAGAAATATATGGGTAATTTTTCCTGCCTGTCATATGTATATGCTATGCGCGTGAATATTCTTGAATCTGCTTCGCAATCGAGCTACATTGTCTTGGGTATATATGATAGACTGATAGATGGGAGCGAAAATTGGATATACGCCTGATAAGCTCCGGTGATGAAGCAGCTTGTAACGACTTTCACAATCGGTTGTACCGACATCATCGAACGATGTCCCAGTGGCGGTGGGAGTTTGCGGATAACACCTACGGCCAGACCCCGATCCCGTTCGCTTTTGCAAAAGTCGACGATAAGATCGTGGGGACACAGGCATTTATTCCGATCCGCATGATCGACCGCGATGGCGTCTATTGGACAGCCAAGTCTGAGGCAACACTGGTTGACCCGGACTATCGCGGCCAGCGCCTGTTCGAGAAGATGTACGAATTGCTGTTTCGATATGCTGAGGAACATGAGTTCTCCTACGTGTGGGGTTTCACGCCGGCAATAAAGGCGTTTACCCGACTCGAGTTTACTGTTCCCGGTGTCACTCAACAGTTGTTTATGCCGTTTTCCTCCCGTTCAGTGACGGCCATGCTCGGCAAACTGCCAAGGGACCGACCGGGTGGCGCGCGGGATCGCATCAAGGCGGCAACCCTTCGTGCCGGCATCACGGCAGCGCGAATGGCCAGCGCCGTTAGCATCGCTTTAACCAGTCGCAAACTGCCATCGGGGCTGGAGATTCGGACAATGCAAGAACCGGATGCGCAAGCTGGCAACTGCTGCAAACGCTTCATTGAGCAGTGGGGTGGCACCACTATCTACAGGGACAGCAACTACCTGCGGTGGCGGTTGTTTGAGAACCCTTACGTGAAGAGCGTCGTGCGCGCGATATATGAGGGAGATGAGCTACTGGGATGGACGGCTTATACACTGGGCGATGACGGCCTCGGGTACTTGGTGGACATGCTCATTAGTTGCGACGAGTCGCGGTATAAACCAAGTAGTCTTATTCGGATACTGCTTCTCGAGGCGGTCTTGGGCACTCGCAATATGGGTGCCACCGGAATTCGCGGCTGGCGAGTCAATCAACATCCGTTTGACCGGCTGGTTTGTCGTGAAGCCCGCAAGGTTGGATTCTATCACATCAAACGTGGTCATTCAGTAGTGTTGTATAATTGCCCTGCCCAGCGAGTCAGAGCCGGGTATGGCAAGTTCGACGACTGGTACATTAGCAGGATTTATACGGAGGGCGTGTTGAGTTGATGACAACCGCCCCGGTCGAGTACGTTCGTGCTCAAATCACCAACCACGCCCGGCTATTCTTCACGGAGCCGGCTGCGAGGTTATTACAGTCGGATGCTATCCGGTTCCTGACGTATGCCGAAGCCGTGGCCATGCGCGGACGGCAGATAGTCATTCCGGTCGATCTCCCGGTTCCCCCTGTGCCTGAATTACCGTGGCAGGTTCAGTTTAACGGTACCGTTCTGACGCTCTGGAACCGCGCTCCGCATCCGGATGGCGACCACTGGCGGGCAATACCAAACGAAACTGCGCCGGTTTGGTATCAGCATGTGTCAGGGACACTGATGCCAAGCTGGAATCTGTTTGGTAATACCTTCGACTTGTTGACGTTTGGTGAGGAACAGAGGTTATCGCAACGAGATCACCACGACCGGTTCGCGGCAGCATTCAGTCCCAGACTTGAGCGAGGATTGCTGGAAGTACCCGCGGTCAATGAAACGGTGGCTCTCGTGGTGGCAGCGGTCGTTGCGATGTCCCACACCGGACAACCGTCGTTCACGCTTGACTGTCTGTCCGGGCCTCCTGTGGTGGTCCTATCACATGATTGTGATGCTTTGCTCGGTAACGATTTCTGGACCCAGTCCGTGCGCCTGTACCGCTTCATACAATCTTTGGTGCGGCTGCGCCTGCCCCGGCTGAGCAACCTCTGGTGGCTGGCCCGCAACGCAGTCACACCGCGCCGGTTTTATTTCGACAACGCCACCGGCATGATAGATATCGAGCGATGCTTCGGCTATACCTCGACTTTTTACCTACTCAATGGCTCAGGGGGGCGCTTCGGCGCCCGCAGCCCGTTTTCGGTTATCCCGCAGCTCCTTGAACATATTCCGCCATCGTGGGACATTGGCATACACTATAACTACGACACCTTTCTAAACCAAGACCGGTTTGCAGCGCAACTGGAGCAGCTTCAGGAAGTAGTTTCGCATCAGTTCGTGTCCGGCCGGGCGCATTATCTCAAGTTCGATCCATTCCGATCATTTTCCTTCCTGCAACAGTTCGGGATTTATGTGGATGAGTCATCCGGTTGGGCTGACTACGTCGGTTACCGGAACGGTATCGCCGGTTGTTTCCAGGCTTACGACACCGAGAAGCAATTACCTCTCGATATCTGGGAGGTACCGATGGTAATAATGGAGGCCGCACTAATCAAGCAGCACGGCGCCGACGCTGTTAACTTCGTAGAGCGTCAATTGCAGCATCTAAGCTGTATTGGTGGCGCTTTAACAATCCTCGTCCACCCCGGTCAGTTCTTCAACCCAGAGCACCGGCAGATGCTGGGGATATACCACGAACTGCTCAAGGTCTGTCGCCGGATGGGTGCTATCACTCACACCGCGCGAAGTCTGGTAGACCAACTGCGAAGGTAGCGAGATGGATGCCACAATTTCTCCTTCTCAGGTCAACCGCGACGTCCTACTGGCAGCTACGAACGGCCGTATCCTCGCCACTTCCGATCTGACTGGTACCTGCACACGGTTAGGGCCATATGCACAGGGGTAACTGGTGCGTATATCTATCGCTTTCCTGCAGGAGATTATATCGAGACAAAGAGGAGGCTTCTGATGAATCAAGCCACTAAAACCAATCACAATTTGGCCACAATACGGTGTAACTCTTTGTGCCACAACGAGAGTAGAGACATCAGCCAAGCTAAGCCTGTCCGCCCCCCCCCCCACCAACATAAGTTTTTATAACACTACAGATTATCGACTGGATGAGAAATAACCGCATCCCAGTGTTTGTAAGTGTATACCACCCAATAACACCGAATAATGTGACACCATTTTGGTCACGTTTTGGTTACAGCCTGGTTAAGCAAATGCGATTATTTTTTATGTTGGAAGATTTCAACAATCGTATATATTGTAATATAGTCTACAAATAATCGCCAACCCTTAATCTACAGGAGGAGTCAGCATGAAGAAGATTCTAATGCTGCTTTTTGTCGGTTCTGCATTGTTGTTGGTCTACGGGTGTAGTCAAGACCAACCGACTCAGTCCGCTGCGATTGACTATGCCGCCTATAATCTGGTGGAGCGTCCGCAATTCATTGAGACCCGACCACCGGACAAAGTTGAAGCTGCTGTATTAAACATTGATTTGAACTATTCAGAGATGCTTCAAAAGAAACCGCCTAAACCACCACCTGTTCTCGTTGACCCTAATCCAAATCCCGCTCATAAGTATGCTTATATCGTGGGCATTTCCAATTATGAGGGGACAGCCAACGATCTTCAATACTGTGATGACGATGCCAGGGCTATGAAATCATGGCTTCAGGGTGAAGGCTTTACCTGTCGGATGGACCTTGATCTGAGTGCTACTGCTGACAACATCACAGCCGGTTTACAATGGTTGATTGATAACGCCAGCCCGGGCGATGAAATCGCTTTCTGCTATAGCGGTCACGGTGCCAAAGCCCAAGGATATGGTTCTAGTATTATCTCGTCTGATCTGTACTATGTAACTCATGGTTATGTGATGTCATACCTCAACTCCGTTAATTGTACCAAGAAACTGACGACTCTGGATGCCTGTGTCATTGGTGATTTCCACAGCGACGCTCAGTCGGGTACATTCATGGCTACGGCATCAAATCGCAAAAGCTCATATGATGCTCCTGGTTTGAATCACGGAGCCTGGACTTACTACTGGCTGGACGGTGTCGAAGATGTTGCTCTTATCTTTGCTGAGGAAGCAGCCCCTTATGCAGAAGATGGTATGAAGGATTGGGCTTCAGCATATCATGTAAGAGTCGATCCAAAGCACTCCGACAAGTACGACGGCGGCATGGATATGTAAGTATTTGGAATAGATTTTTGATAAAAAACCCGCCGGAAATGGCGGGTTTTTTCTTTTTTCCTGAATTGATTTTTTTCAGGATCGTCTACTTAATTTGGGCTAAGAGTTCAAGTGATTTTGCTGGATTGAGCAACCGCACTTCTCTATCACCCGCTACTTTTACATCAGCGGCATCGATTAGTAACTTGCGAAGTTGGGCGGTAGTAAGGTCAGGTCGAATTGCCAGAAGTTTAGCTGCCAGATTGGTTGTGTTGGGTGAGGACATAGAAGTACCACTAAGCTTCATTTCATGGCCGCCAGGAATGTAGCTTTTAACCTCAAATCCATTGGCGTATACATCAACTTTGCCAAAGCTTGTAAAACTGGTCTCGTCACCAGCTTGATCCACCGCACCAATTGATATGATATTAGGCAGATCAAATCC
>QNAG01000045.1 GCA_003641415.1 Candidatus Zixiibacteriota bacterium
CACAAAGGACGTCACCTTATTTACAAACGATTCAATACTGAATCGCTATTATTGATTAGTGCACCTTATACTGCTCCAAGATTCTAATGAGTGTGGTCTTTGGAACCCTTATCGAAACTTCCCAACGATTCTCGGCCTCATTGAAAGTTTCCGTCAGCATCTCAACACCAATTAGGCTGCCTTTGACCTCACTGGTAACGTAGTCGTAGGTATCCATGTCACGCATAGTAGTTCGCGCATCAATGTGTACTTTATAAATCTGCTCTACAATATTCCGTTCAGCGTCGAGCTTGGCTCCTTTTAGTGCCAACGCTTTGTTTCGTTTAACGTCCGGATATCTACTACCGACATAGGCCATGCCGATTGCTTCAAGGTACTCGTCTTGCCACTCTGTTTTGAGAGTTTGGATCACCTCATCATTTATCTTCGTCGTAGTGACTGTCTGAGTATGTCTGTCTTCCATCGTGGTAACAGTTTCGCGGGTCACTGTTTTGGAACATCCCACAAAACTGACCAACATGAACAGACCTGTTATGAAAGAAACTACCATTAATTTCATGTTTGATTAATCTCCTATACTCTGGCCGAAATTCAGCTAATTACACCGAATTACTGCATGCACAACTACGCATACATTACCATCTTTAGTCATTGTGTACTTCGGTAAAATCTCTGATTTCAACAAAAGGCCTGTTCCTTCAGTTATGGTCGTGTCTGCTACCTCGCTAATGTCGTTTATACGCGTGACAGTAGATATCCTTTTGGGACAGAATTTACCGAAAATACCTGAAAGCGCTTGGCTCTTTGCAATTCGCATAGCCTCGTCTAGTGAAGTCAGAATAGGAGCAGTTCCAGACACAATAACTTCTTGGTAACCATAACCAGCCAGCTTCAATTCACTTAAAATAACAGGAACTGCTGTTTCCACAAGTTCAGAAAATACCTGTTTCTGATATTGCAAAGCTCGATCACCCTCAGGTTTTTTCTTGCCGAAATTGACATCACAGGGGATTCGTGTACGCTTTGTCATATCAGGCGGTTGTCCCGCTCGTTGTGGTAGTAGCTCTATAACCGCCCTACCGATCCATTTACCACCTCCGGTTTTGCTGAATTGAAGAGTCTTCACAGTCAACACAAACTTAAGAGGAGGAAGTACAGAGCTCTCCTTTTCGTTTGTAATAACCCTTATAGATTCATTCCGCAATGCTGCCACCAATGTCTCCTGTAGTTGGTTAGCATCCATAAGATACTCAACTCCCTTGTACTGCTCGTTAACCAGATCCAGAACAAGATCGGGCATCACTTGGCGGCAGGTTTCCAACTCCGAATACGAATCTAAACAGTCAGTTGCTGTTTGAGCTCGCATCTCTATCGACAATAGAGATAGGACAACAACCAAATATGAGAATAATGGCCATAGGGCGGTATTAGTATTCATTACCAAAATTCCACACAGCTAAATAAGCTAACTAGTCTTTTTTTCATGGGTCGGCCGAGTGGCAAAATTGTTATCGACGAATTACAGTGCCATACACAGTGATCTTGCCACCATTAGCAAACATGCCGAGAAATCCATTTGATGGTGGGGACCATATAATTGACATGTTAATCAGAGCATCACCTCCCATAGAACGCACTTCACTATAAATTTTCGTTTTTAAAGCCATATCAGGATCAACATCATGAACAGGTAACATCCCTAAAAAGATAAAAGGTATTCTAAAGCCCTGCTCGATGTATATTAACTGACCCACGGGAGTGTAGGGTTTGGTAATGTCACCATCTCCCGTGGTAACAAAAATCTCATCAGCTGCTGGAAACATTATTTTTGATTTCCAAGCACAGCCCGACATAAGTCCCACTACCGCAAGCAGGGTTACAATAACTAACACATGCACAGTTCGCTTCATCATAAATCTCCTCCAATCTGCGTAACCAGATTACTTCTGATAACAAAGGTTTGCATTTTTATGGCATAACGTTAATATACTTAGTTTAACGACCACAGAATGTCAAGCTTTTTTCACACACCCTATGTCAAGGGATTTATCTCACAAGCTGCACTCGATTATCACAGAGTGTTACCAACGAAGAGTTCGCGTAGGCAATCATCATGCTTCGACTCTTCTCAACTGTGTTGTGGGCGCCCTCATCTGTCCCTTTACATCCCATAGTCGAGCTATGGAACAGATGCACCACTGTTGTCCCAAATAATAGAGTCCTGAATGCCATTTGCGCTCCACCACACTACCAGACCTTTTTTATTTTTTACCTGACACTAATGATTTGGAACATCTTGTAATATCATACGTTTAATATATTAGAGAAGCGCATAAACATTTCACTTCTCATACCGATATTGTTATTGTATATTAATTACTTAATCTGATGACATTGACCATGATATTGGTAGGGTTTCCTTAATCCCATATCTTGATTCTTAAGTGTAACCCACATAGGCTTGAAAAAAGATATTGGGCAGGGAAAAACTTAGCAACAACTACAAAGTTTTAAAGTTTTTCGGAGTCTTGCACAAAGTTAATTTTTATTAAGAATATTGTTGACAAAATCAAAAAATTTATAAGATTATACTATCTCTCTTAAGTTGGTGCCTTTGCATCTTACGTGTAAGCACTTCAGCATACCGGGGAAGTTGGCAGGTTTAGTTGCCTGTTGATTACTGCAGTTTGAACAGCAATGACCACTGTTCTCGGGAAAGGCTGGGGCACTAAAGAATAGAACTCTCGGAGGAGAAATTATGGTTCCGAAACGGGCACAGTTATTTGTGTATGATAATGATGAACACTGTGAAGAGGTGCGGAAGTTCCTTGAAGATGCAGGTGTTCTTCTAAAAATACGAGACATCAAAAACGATCCGTTTTCCTATAATGAGCTGATGGATATAGTCGGTTATCTTCATATAGATCATTTTCTCAACAAGATGTCAGATGCGTACACCAAGCAGAAGCTGGATAAAGCTATGCCTCCTCGCGAAGAGATGATTCAGTTAATACTAAAGGATCAATCTCTCTTGCGGGTCCCAATCGTGAAAGCCTCTCGTCTTATCACTATTGGTTATGACAAAAAGAAGATATCTGACATGCTTCAAATTAATAATGGTGAAGGAACAGTGGAAGAGCCCAGAAACATTGGCAGTCGTTATCGTGTACCAAAATCAAAAGTGCACAATCGAAAGAGACCTGCTGTTTCCAACTAAATCTTTCCATTCACCATTTTCTTCTTTATATTCTGTACGTTTAACCAGTGAAAGGATGGACGTATGGAATTCGAGCGTGAAATCCTCGAAACAGATATTGCAGTAGTGGGAGCTGGGCCAGCAGGACTTTCCTTTGCGTACAAACTGGCCAAATTAATCGAAGCTGACAATTCAACAGAAATGCCAGAGGTTCTTCTAATGGACAAGGGGGCACATGTTGGGGCGCATTGTCTGTCAGGTGCAATTATGGACCCTCGCGGGATTGCAGAATTAATTCCCGACTTTAAAGAACGCGGAGCCCCTCTTGAAGCTGATGTGTCCGGTGATGCTATGTACTGGTTGCGTGAAGGGAATTCAATAAAGTTCCCCTTCCTTCCAAAGTCATTGAGTAATCACGGAAATTTTGTGGTTTCTCTTAACCGCTTCTCGGCATGGTTGGGAGAACAGGTTGAAAACTGTGGTATTGATATCTTCGCCGGACTATCCGGTTATGATTTACTCATTGATGATGGAGTTGTCACTGGAGTACAAACAGTCGATATGGGATTAGATAAGGAGGGCAACCCCAAATCCAATTTCGAGCCGGGGTCTATCGTAAAAGCCAAAGTAACAATATTATGTGAAGGGGTACGCGGGTCGCTCACACGGTACGCTTTTGAGAAAATTCCGGGATTGACTGATGACAACCTTCCACAAATATACCTTACCGGCGTTAAGGAGGTCTGGGAAGTCCCAACAGGGCGTATCAGGGCTGGTCAGATTATCCATACCATTGGCTGGCCGCAACCTTCCGATCAGTACGGCGGAGGATGGATTTATGCCATGAGTGATACTATGGTTTCGATTGGCCTTGCCATAGGATTGAACTCACCAGACCCAACAAACGATCCCCACATGAAGTTCCAGCGATATAAATCGCATCCCCTAATTAAGAGTATTCTTGAAGGCGGAACGATGCTTCACTATGGCGCCAAGACTGTTCCCGATGGTGGATACTATTGCATGCCGAGGTTGTATCATGATGGTCTTATGTTGTGCGGGGATAGCGGAGGATTTCTCGACCCGTTACGTCTTAAAGGAATCCACCTCGCAATCAAATCGGGTATTATGGCAGCTGAGACTGTTTTTGACTGTCTAAAGACAGGAGATTTTTCAGTTGAGGCTTTGGGCAAGTACCAAGATCGGTTTGAAAACAGTTGGGCGAAAGAGGAACTGTATCGTTCGAGAAATTTCCATGCTTCATTCAAAAAGGGCTTGTACTCAGGATTGTTTCACGCCGCCATTCAGACTTTCACAGGTGGCAAGGGGTTATTTGAAAGGCGAGAAAATAAACCCGACCACGAATATGTATTAACTAGAGATAACTACCGCGCAAGCACTGGTGATCTCCCGAAGAAAATAAAAATCAAGCTCGACAACACATACACTTTTGACAAATTAACCGATGTATATAAATCCGGTACTACACACGAGGAAGAGCAACCTCCCCATCTGGTTATTTCCGACTATGATATTTGTAACAACAGTTGCACTGAGGAATACGGTAATCCGTGCACGCATTTCTGCCCGGCTCAGGTTTATGAAATGGTAGAGGACCCGGATCGGGAAGGCAAACTCAAGCTTCAGTTGACGCCATCCAACTGCATTCACTGCAAAACGTGCGATATTGCTTGTCCTTACCAGATAATACGCTGGGTCACCCCTCAGGGTGGTGAGGGACCAAACTTTGAGAGTTTGTAGAGTTTTTTGCGTCTGGTAGTTGTCAAAGTAGAGGTATAAGCTCTAACGGTTTTAGTAATAGGGAAAGATGAGGTGGCGTACCTCCTCTACATCACTCATCGCCAGCGGATACGGTAGGCTCTCTGGCCATCGGTGGCCGAACCGCCGCGTCGGCCTCCTCTGGTTAATAGTTTCAGCAAACCCCAGCCAAATGCAAAGCCACCAACGTGGGCCAGGTAAGCTACGCCTCCACCGGTACTCGACCCGACCAGCGACATCAACAACTGATAACCAAACCAGAACCCCAGCACAACTTTAGCCGGCAGAGTCATAAATTGAATGAAAAAGAACACAACCAGACATGTGATTTTGGCCCTGGGGTGTAATACAATATAGGCTCCCATTAACCCCGCAATCGCCCCCGATGCTCCCACCAGTGGAATCTGTGAATTGGGGCCGAATAATGTGTACAGACCAATTGCGGCCAGACCGGAGACAAGGTAAAAGATAATAAACTTAACACGGCCAAAGTAATCCTCAACATTATTGCCGTATATCCACAGAAAAAGCATATTGCCGATTAAGTGTATCCAGCCACCGTGCATAAACATTGATGAGAAAACAGTATAAAATACCGAGGATGGAATCTCCGGTGTCAGCTCGATAGAGTGCACTAACTCGTAAGGGATATATCCATATTGAATGATAAACAAATTGAATCCGCGACCACCAAGTAACTGAGAATACAGAAATATAATGCTGTTGATTGCAATCAATGCCACAGTAAGATACGGTTTCCGAATAGTGGGGATGTCATCACGAATTGGGAAAAACATTATTTACCTCTATCAGCCACACTATTTTCTAACCTTACCGGATTTCCTGGTAAAAAAATTGAGATACTTTTCGAATGTGTTACCAGCGCGATCGGTTACCATAATACCCAGATGATGTTTCCCCGGCTCCAGCGGCTTGAGCGGACGGCTGATACATCGCCCAGATTCGGGGTCATATTCGGGAATCAACCATTGACCATCAATCTCAATTCGGATAGCAGTATCATCACCAATACCGGAAAGGGTGTCCTCGATGATAAAATTGACATAAGGGCGGGGATCTCGGTACTGTCTGCCGTTAATAATAGACAGCCTCCTTATAGTAGGGGGATCGTAATCGATCACTGCCGCAAAAGACCCCCCACCTGTGGACCAGGCAGTCAAGGTGTTATCCTCAAAACTATTGTCGAGCCATACCCATTTATTCTCTTCCTTGTCCAGCCAGCAAAGGCCACTTTTATAATTTATATCTGTCTTCCAGGGAATACTATAGGAGATTTCAAAATTCTTCCGACTAACAAATGCTTCGGGTAGAATCTGATAATGGTCAGAATTTAGACGCATGGTTGTTTTATTCAGTATCGGGCTCCATTTTAACTCGACAAACCTGGGCTCATAGAAAAAATCTTGCCCCGCCTGAAGGCTAAAGTACTTATTAATTCTTACTTCTTCCTCTGGTTCTATCCCCAATACAACGATGTTCAGAGAATCAGATTCACCTCCTGTAAAAGTGGTATCATGAGACATGATTGCTTGTAACTTGTCAATCCGAGCATATCGCTTTTCAGGTGGAATAAAACAGATATGCTTTGTCATATTAAGATAATGGGGATATTCGACCCCTAGTAAACTATCCTTCCAATATAACTCTAAACGTGACTCGGCTCCTTTGGCGCTGTAAACATCTATTATTACTAAAAGGCCGTCTTCAAGGATTTCATGCGATATCGAGAGTTTTCTACTGCCTTTCTTGCGCAATCCGTTGAACAGATTATCTTGAATAACTGCGCCAGATGCGGCATACAATTCCAGTCGCAACACCGCTCGATCCACATTATATCCAACAACCTTGCATACAAAGCGACCATTATCGAGGTATTCAATTGCAACATCGGGCGATCTTCCCCACTCCCGTCCACGATTGAGTAAAGCTGTCACGGAATCTATGTCAAGCGCATCATATTCCGGAATCGGCGAAAAGTAAAACAGGGTTGTGTCTTTAGCTGCCTTAGAAGTGGAATCGAGGTCAAAAACATGTCCAGACGGTCCCCATAAAAACTGGAATCTCATTTCGCTTTCGTTGCCGGAGGCATCTTCAGCTACTACTCGCCCCTGGTGTAGTCCGACATGTTCTGTACCGTCTTCTCCAAACAGCCCATCACCTTTTTCTCTTCCTTTACTACCAGCAAATGTATTGCCCTGTTTTGTATACAATCTCCGCACATGCTTGCGTTTAGCTACGGCTTCAAGATAGTCATATTCAAGACTGACAGATCGATTAGTCTCGAAATCCAGCGAGTCGAACACTGCTCGGTAGTATAGATCATTATCAATGTATAGAGAAAGTTTGTAGACGGAGCGCTTCATACCTCCGGGCCGTCCCTGATCAAAACATTCCACCAGCATACCAAATGGACAATTCAGATAGAAAGTCGTGTCCACAACAAAGCGACCTTTCTTCTCTCTCGGAACCACATCCACAAAAAGTTTGCGTAATCCACTCGGAAGGAGAGAACGATCATCCGCCAAACAGATTCCAAACCGCGAGAATGTTGGACGTGTATTGTCATCCGGATCAAAACCAAACTTGATAGGGTTTAGCGGTGTATCACCTTTCCTTTTCTCAAAGTGTAAATGCGGCGCTCCTGAACCAGTTTGACCAGAAAAAGCAATCAGTTTCCCTTTCTCAACTCGAATCGAATCATCAGGGAGATAAATGTCCTGGTAATATCTCTCCGACTCTATTTGCTTCTTTTTTAGCAGATTATCTATTTCGTCAGCGAACTTAGACAAGTGTCCGAAAACATAGGTATAGCCATCATCACCACGAATATACAGAGCTTTTCCGTAGCCGAAATAAGAAGTCCTGATTCTCCAGACATAACCGTTTACTGGCGCAAATACATGCTTCCCCTGTTTTCCGCCAGTACGAAGATCTACACCAAAATGAAAGTGATCGTCACGGTAATCGCCAAAACCACTGGACAGGTCAATTTCGCTCTTCAGAGGCCAGTCCTGACTGCCCATCAGACAGGGAGCGGTGAGAATTAGTAAGACTAACAAAGTCAGTAGCTTAGTCGATAATTGTAGCATAGCTGTACACACCTTCCTTTTATGGTTGTATAGCTCAATTTATTGTCCGAAGAGCATATATGACAATGTTTTTAACAAATTTTATCAATGAAGGTTGCATATTGATTCATTTGGTATATATTTTTGATCCGGGTAGAAATGCCTGAATGCAGTTTGACTGTGCACTTTTTTATTGTGTTAGGAAATGATAAGGAGTTAAAACGAATGTTCGAAGCACTTCGCAGGATGATCCTTCCGATCATCATTATTGTTCTGATTTTCTTCGCAGGAATGATTGTTCTCCAGTGGGGAATGGGGTTCTCCAGTCGACAGGACTATGTAGACAGCAATGTCGCTGCTGTTATAAATGGTGAGATAATTGACTGGCGAACCTACAATCAGATTTATAATAACATGTACCAGACCGCATCCCAAGATAGCGATGACGAACTTCCGGATAGTAAAGTCCGCGAGTTGCATAAGGAAGCTTGGAGACAGCTTCTGCATGAAACACTTGTGATGCAGGAAGTAAAAAAGAATAACTTAATCGTAACTGATGAAGAGCTCTATGCTTACTTACGTCTCTCACCACCGGTTGAACTGCAACAGTTACCTTATTTTCTAACCGACGGGAAATTTGACTACCAAAAATATGTCAACGCTATGGCGGACCCCCAGGCTGCTCCGTTCTGGGCTCAGGTCGAGATATCAGCTCGCAGGGATGTGTCTCGCATTAAATTGCAGGAATTGGTTCTTCAAATAGCTCACGTTACTGAGAATGAAATTAAGGATTGGTTTCTTGAAACCACCGAGAAAATCAAAGTCGGAATGGTCAATGTAGGTTATGATCGCTTCTCGCGTCCTCCTCCTCAAAGCTCAGAAGAGGAAAAACAAGCCTATTTTGAGGAACACCGCGACGATTATCCGATCAAAGAACGAGCTTCTTTGAACATTGTGATGCTGGAGAAAAAGGCAGCCCCGTCCGATTGGGAAGTGGCTTTTAACAAAGCTTCTACTATTCGCGATTCGCTTCTGGCTGGAAAAGACTTCGCTGAAATGGCCTCTCGATATTCTGAAGACCCGAGTGCAAAACAGAACAACGGCGATCTGGGCTGGTTCCCCCGGGGTCAGATGGTGGATGAATTTGATCGTTATGTTTTTCAGATGCAAGAGAATGATATCTCTGAACCGATTCGCACTCAGTTTGGCTGGCATATTATTAAGCTACACGGTTTGAAAAAGGAAATGGACAAACCACGTGGAAAATCCGAAGAAGAACTTGTAGAGAAAGCTCATGCGTCACACATCCTGATAGCCGCCACACCATCACAGGAAACCCTCGATAATAACTACCGCCGACTCGAGGAATTCCAAAATGCCGCCACTAAGTTCGGTTTCTTCAAAGCAGCTGAAGATTTACAATTCCCAGTAAAGCAGACAGGGCTCTTCTTCCGAGGCCGCAATATTCAGTTCCTCGGTAAAGATGCTCAAGCTGGCCTGTTTGCTTTTGAACAGGAAATTGACGCTATTTCAGAAGTGCTGGAAAACAACTCAGCATACTTTGTAGTGCAAGTGTCTGATAGAAAACCTGAGGGGCTGGCTACTTATGAAGAAGCTAGCGACCGCGTTCAGATGGACTTGCAACAGGCTAAGGTAATTCAACTCTGTCGTGACACTGCAGCTGCTATCTGGACGGAAATACAAAATGGTACCAACATCAAAAAGGCCGCCAAAATGTTTGGTGAAGAATATGAAACTCCCGATATCTTTGATCGCTCAAGTTATGTTAAGGGGCTAAGGCGTGATCCAATTGCTATCGGGGCTGCTTTCTCTCTTACCCAGCCGGGTCAGATGACTGCGCCGGTAGAATATGATCAAGGGATTGTGATATTTGAACTTATCGAGCGAATAACTCCCGACCTGTCCGAGCTTACTTCAAAGCACGACTCCTTATTCAACGTGATTCTTACATCCAAGAGGCAGGAGTTATACTCACGCTGGTTTGACCACCTGGTGAAAACATCAGAGATCGAAAATCATGTTGATGAGTTTCTAAAACGTCAGGAATCAACACTGTAAGAATTTGAAATAAAGCTGCTAGTAAAAAAAACATCCAGGGTCTTCTCAAAACGGGGAGACCTTTTTTTTATGTGCGCTCTTCAGGTTGCATATAAAATGAGATAAACTGTTGTTTTTCCCATCATTACTCATATCTGACACATCATTTAATAAACTGCTTGACGGCCTACCTTTGCCCTGTATATTCGGCAACTAAGGAACGAAATCGGCCCAACGCCGATAAATTATGAGGAGTAGAACCGTAATGGTTACCAAACAGGAAGCTCTTGATTATCACAGTCGTGGTCGACGGGGCAAGATAGAAGTTGTTTCGACCAAACCATGTCGGAAGGAACGTGATCTGTCGCTGGCTTACACTCCCGGTGTAGCCGATCCGTGTATGGAAATTTACCGAAATCCTGAAGATGTGTACAAGTACACAGCTAAGGGGAACCTAGTGGCTGTAGTTTCCAATGGTACCGCTGTGCTCGGTTTGGGTAATATCGGACCAGCCGCAGGCAAACCGGTGATGGAAGGTAAAGGGGTTCTGTTTAAGAGGTTTGCCGATATCGACGTGTTCGATATCGAGCTCAACACCAAGGACCCTGATGAGATTATCAAGTGCTGTCAACTGCTGGAGCCTACTTTTGGAGGCATCAATCTTGAAGACATCAAAGGTCCGGAGTGCTTCTACATTGAAGAGACCCTCAAGAAGACTATGAACATACCTGTTTTCCATGATGACCAGCACGGTACCGCCATTATTTCAGGAGCTGCTCTTCTGAATGCCTTGGAGATTGTAGGGAAGGATATAAACAAAGTTAGAGTAGTATTCTCTGGTGCTGGTGCGGCTGGCATTGCTTGCGCCAAGCTCTATATATCGCTTGGTGTGAATCCGGAGAATTTGTTGATGGCGGACTCTAAGGGAATCATGCATGAAGGTCGAGGAGACAAGTTCAATAAGTACAAACAGGAGTTTGTTCGAAAGACCGACTGTCACACGCTGGCCGATGCAATGAAAGACGCGGACGTCTTCGTGGGTGTTTCGGTCAAAGATCTGGTGACACAGGACATGGTTAAATCTATGGCCAAGGACCCGATCATTTTTGCTATGGCCAACCCGGATCCGGAAATAACATACCCCGATGCCATTGCGGCTCGCAAGGATGTTATAATGGCTACCGGCCGGAGCGATTATCCCAACCAGGTCAACAATGTTCTGGGGTTCCCGTTTATCTTTCGTGGTGCGCTCGATGTTGCTGCAACTTCCATTAACGAAGAGATGAAGATTGCAGCTGTCAAAGCCCTGGCAGCATTGGCCAAGGAAGAAGTCCCTGAAGTTGTGACGGAGGCTTATGGCGGAAGCCATTTCCGATTTGGAAGGGAATACCTGATTCCAAAACCGTTTGATCCTCGCATCCTTGTGTGGGAAGCTTCGGCTATCGCCCAGGCAGCGATGGACACTGGAGTTGCAAAACATCCAGTTGATATCAATGAATACAAAGAAGAGCTGGCTCAGCGTATTGGACACGGTCGAACAATCATGCGCGTTGTAAATGAGAAAGCTCGCCGCAGCCCCAAGAGAGTGGTTTATCCCGAAGGGGAATCAAAGCGAATTCTCCGAGCTGCCCACCAAGTAGTCGATGAAGGTTTAGCCAAGCCAATCGTTTTGGGAGACCCTGAAACTATCAAGGCTATAGCAGCAAAAGATGAGATAAAACTGGATGGTATCGAAATCATTGACCCAACTTCATCACCGAAACTAACCGAGTACACTCAGAAGTACTATGAAAAGCGTAAGCGTCGTGGTGTATTTTATAGCAAAGCTGAAGAAGCCATGAGCAATCGCACTTATTTCGGAATCATGATGTTGGAGTGTGGTGATTGTGATGCTGTCCTTTCGGGTGTGAGTTCCGACTACCCCAGTACTATCCGACCAGCGCTGGAAATCATTGACCTTAAACCGGGTGTAACTCGTGTGTCAGGTTTATTCATTATGCTCGACAAGGATCAGGTGTACCTGTTTGCAGATACTACGGTGAACATTAACCCGACGGCTGAAGAGTTGGTGGAGATTGCCGAAGGGGCAGTGCGTGTATGTAATAGTCTCAATATAGAGCCACGCATTGCCATGCTGTCGTTCTCCAATTTCGGTTCGGCGCGTTATCCCGAATCTACAAAAGTAGCCAAAGCAACTGCTATTCTTCGCGAGAAATACCCGGATATTATCGTCGAGGGTGAGATGCAGGCCGATGTGGCTCTGATGCCGGAGTATATGGAGAAACACTTCCCATTTTCAAAACTCAAAGAAAAAGCCAATGTGTTCGTTTTCCCTGATCTTAATTCAGGGAATATCGCCTATAAGCTGGCTAAGCGTATGGGTGATTTGGAGGCTATCGGGCCAATTCTCAATGGCTTGTCAAAACCTGTTCATGTGCTGCACCGCACTTTGAGTGTGAGCGAAATCGTCGAGATGACTGCGCTTGCTGTCGTGGATGCAAATAGCTAATTTAAATGATGAGCAACGTTCTAAAGGCTGGGGTAAAACCCCAGCCTTTTTGTCAAACAGGATATTCTGATAAATAACCAAACGTTTTTCCCGCCTCGTTACTGCACTAAAAACCAATTGACATGGCTACCTAACGAGTTATTTTCACTTTAACGGTATATCTCGTCGTTTGAAGTTCCCACCTGGCCACGAGAACCGTAGGACTTGTGGAAACTAATCGACGGATTTCAATATTTTAGGTGCTGACATGTACACTTTAACGCTTGTCAACCGAAGAGTCCTGCTACTAAATCAGAATTATGAACCACTGACTGTTTGTTCTGCTCGGCGAGCTATAGTACTATTGTTTTCGGGTAAAGCTGAAATGATAGAGAAAGCCGACGGATTCAGGATTAGAACAGTCAGCGCCTCGTACGCACTCCCATCAGTGGTGCGTCTGTGGCACTATCGTAAAGTTCCCTACAAACAGATTATGCTCACCAGACACAATATCATTATGCGAGATGACAACCGCTGCCAGTATTGCGGCTCTCAACGGGGACCGATGACAGTAGACCATGTGATTCCGAAAACGATGGGGGGGCAGGATGTGTGGAATAACCTGGTCTGTGCTTGCACGCGGTGTAACAACAAAAAGGGCGACCAGACTCCCGAACAAGCTGGGATGAAACTACTGCGCAAACCTTCCCGTCCCAGCTATATTACTTTCATCAACCGCCACTATGGTATCAATGAACAATGGAAACCATATCTCTTTATTGATCCCTCAAGCGGACACTACGCCACAACTTGAGAGAGAAATGTCGGGGTTCTCTTTCGTCCAACTTCTGCTGGAGTTCTAAGTCAGTCTCAAACAAGTTTGGACCTGCCCACAAAACTATTGTATTCACATTGTTTGTAAAGTATCATAATTACCAATTAAGCAACAATACCAGAGGATCTACACTGGGTTATGAGACAACCCGTCCAAGTTGCAGTTTACTGTGTTCGAACAAAGCACGAGGAACGAGAATACCTTCTGTTACGTAGGATTTTGTCTGGGGGTGGCTATTGGCAGTGCATTACGGGTGGTGTGGAAGGGAATGAGGACTGCTACGCTGCCGCCATACGAGAGCTTCAAGAAGAGACTAACTATGTTCCAATTAGTATCGAACTGATCGACTATTCCTATAATTTTCCTGTTGAACAGCAAATGCGAAAACTGTATGCGCAGCCTGTTGAGACAATCACCGAGATTGTCTTTCTCGCCTTAGTTGATGGGCGCGATGAGCCACAGCTGGATTCAAAGGAGCATGATAAATGGACGTGGTGCAATTACGAAAAAGCGTTGGATATACTCTATCGGCTTGGCAACAAAGAATCATTGAAACACTGCGAACAACACCTGCTTTCCGGCAAAGGAACTCGCCTTCCTAATACTTGAGCTATGGGTGCCCCAGTGCTTGGGGCACCGGTGCGATGGTCAAGTTGGGGTTGTTATCATGGTGTTGAAGATGTTC
>QNAG01000046.1 GCA_003641415.1 Candidatus Zixiibacteriota bacterium
AACAGGGGTCTGAAAAAGAATATAGAGGAAGGCGCCTTTCGTGAAGACCTATACTACCGTCTTAACGTCGTCGGAATTCATCTCCCCCCGTTGAGGGAAAGAGGAGATGATGTTCTCCTTCTGGCCGAATATTTTCTAAAAAAGTTCTGTATGAAGATGAACAAAAAGAAGGAGGGATTATCCTCCGAGGTGATTAAGTTGTTTTTGAGGTACAAATGGCCTGGCAACATTCGCGAGCTGGAGAATGCCATTGAGAGAGCTGTGGTAGTGGGCAAGGAACCGTTGGTTCAATTGCAGGATATGCCATTTTGCGATGACCGGGAGTTACCTGAAGAGAAAGACGCATTGAGCTTAAAGAGAGTAGAGGAAAAGCACATACTGAAAGTACTGAACGAGACCGGATGGAACGTTACCCACTCCGCACATTTGCTTGAAATCGACAGGGCTACGCTGTACAACAAGATCAAAAATTACGGGTTGTCCAAGCCCAAGGACCAACGCTGACAGAGCCCACCCACTGATGCGGCCACAAGAACCTCCAAGTAAGCTCCACATCGTCTCACTTGGAGATACTCCCGAAGATGCGGAGGAGAGAGCCTGCTCTGCTGTCCAGTCCTGCTTTGGGATGAATTGCGAGATACTTTCACCCGAACCATCACCAGAATTCGCTTTGGACGTCTCACGAGACCAATACAACTCACTGGAAATACTCGATTGGTTGGAGAACAGGTTTCCCAAGCCTGATCAGTGGATACTTGGTATTACCAATGTCGACTTGGCTATTCCCGTACTGACTTTCGTTTTTGGGGAAGCCAGGCTCGGTGGTCCCAGTGCGGTAATTTCTACTTTTCGCCTGCATGAAGAATTCTATGGGCGCTCTGCCGATACACTTGTGCTCTTATCGCGAATTGAGAAAGAAGCCATACACGAAGTAGGGCACATGATGGGTCTCACCCACTGCTTAGACCGTAACTGTGTGATGTATCCCTCAAATAGCCTGTCTCAAACCGACGTGAAGTCAACCAAGCTCTGTCCTGAATGTCGCTCTAACCTTTATTCCTGATCCTTGGCGGTTACCACCAGGACCGCGACCTGCTCCGTCGCTTACCAAAGTTCAATCCCGAACGTGCCCAGCGCAACACATTCCTCGCCCGTGTGGTCGAAGACAAGAGTGCCCCCGTCATCGAGGCGCAAAAAGCCGGGATGCGGGACGTCCGCCAGCCACAAACCTTCTTGAAAACCTGACCTGCCTTGTCTATCATAGACAGAACCGCTTTGGGTTCTGCCCTACAATTACTTAAGCTTGAAATCTGTCAGCTCATACACATCGGTAAAATCGCAAGTGCCTAGGTTGTCAGAACTATGATAATCAGTAATAGTTAAACCGATAAACTCATACTGCCGTTTGAGAACACCGATAGCAGCCAGATAATCATAAGCCACGATATCCGTATCCCACACGCCATCGTTGTCGATATCCCAGTACCAGCGAATCTTGAAGCAGTTAGCTACGATGGCGGGTGTCGTAACACTCTCAATGCCCACCACCTCTTTCTCCATTCTCCACGGCTCACCGTCCCGATACACCCAGCACTGGCCAACTTCAAGCGGATAAGCCAAGTCTCTCAAGGGTGGATTCTCGTATCGGATGCTATCGGACTGTATCGAACGGGTCACTACGGTTATGTCGATTCTTGAATGGACCCAATCCAAAAACTCACTGATGCTGTTGAAACGCATGCCCTTGAATAACAGGTAGGTGCCTTCGCTAAGCGCCACTTTGGGCGGCCCGACACCTCCAACGGATTCATAGGCATATTCATACAAACCGTTTGACGTATTGTTGCGGTAGAAATATCCGTCGCCACTGGAACCATTGTCCTCTGTCCACATCGTATGAAACACATAGGTCTCCTGTGAACCAAGCAGCGTGTCAAGCCTTTCAATTTCGGTTGTCTGGTTGCCGAATACGGTATCAGAACCAAAATATGCAAGGCTGTCAGGATCGAAGTTATGAGAATAAAACGTCCGTGAGTATTGCCAAGTATTGCCAATCGCCAGTGGGAAGACAAAAGTACTGCGCGTCGTGAAACGCCACACTGGTGAGCTTACCGAATCAATCGCATCACAGTGCACAATAACTCTCCAGAAATATGTTGTGTCAAGCAACAGGACACCTGGATCGTAAGTAGTATCTGTTATCATGGAATCAACTAATGGTGGTGGGTTGGCCGTTCCCAGATATACATCAAACAATACGGTATCAGATGGAGCGTGGGTATAAGACCAACAGAGCGACAAAATGAGCGGGGCGTCGGTCATTCTATCCGTTGGATATGCGTTCGAAGGTCCGGGCAAATTGCACGGACCAATCGCAGAATCATCATCCGAGCAAGACATAAATACAGAAATGATCAACAAAAGAATGACCGGGAGACAATACTTGTTATTTTTGCGCACGGTAACCTCCAAAAAGTGTTTCGTCGTTACAGCACTGCCATGACGGTGTTGCTGGGTTCGCCTTCGCCGGATTTGTTAATCGCCACGATGCGGTATTCCCACTCCTTGCCGCGTTCCTGGTCGACAAGGGTTATTTCCGTAATCACCGCGGTCGCGACATCTTCCCACGGCCCGTCGGGACGTATGCATCGCATGACCTTGTAGGCACTCAGCTTCACTTCTCGGAAATCTTGCCATTCAGGGTATTCCCTCCAACCAAAGAGTTCTTACCTGCCTATCTTCTTATCAATGAACAATATACTATACCCCCCTCCGCAAATGTCAAGCGAAAAATGGAGTCGTTTCACTTTTTTTGCCGCTCAGAAAGCCTGCTTTGCCGCGAATAACGCTTATTTTGCCACGGTGTAAATTTACATCGCCATTGGGAAAGCTTACATCGTCGCAATGAAAGCTTCCCTTGTCACTGCGTAAACTTACTTCGCGACGGAGTTGATTTCATCTGTCATGAGTGAAGCAATGGCTGTCGCATTGTAATATTTCTCCATCACATGGTAGATTACTGTTATTCCTTGTATCTGTGGAGCTGATTGTTAACGACGAACTGGCGATCAGGGATAACCGAGCCATAGCCAGAACAATCAGGATGGCAAGAAAGATACTACAGATTGAAAAAATAAGATTTGTCAAAAGGAGAAAACGGCGTAATGACAACGATACCAGAACGATAACCAGACAGGTGGCAGGCGTGTGAATATCACGACACTACCGTTGAATATTTCGACAGTTAACAATACCACATTGTCCTCGATTCCGGATACTCGACAGCGCCATTCAGTCACAAAGCTTTGTCAGCGTTACGGTTATGGCTTTGTTTCCGGGCTACTTTGAGTGTTGGCATATCACTTGCTCAATACCTATTGTAAAAGTAAACGATAGTCAATGAGGAGAATAAAATGTCGTTAGTAACCATGAATATCAACGGACATGAGGTCAAAGCAGAGAATCGAGAGCCGATCCTGAAGTCCATAAGGGCTCTGGGTATTGATGTTCCCACTTTGTGCCACATGGATGGTCTGGAACCTTACGGTGTCTGTCGCATGTGCGTCGTTCAGGTAAAACATGGCAAGCGTACCAAGCTGGTGACATCATGTAATTTCCCCGCTGCTGAAGGACTTGAGATTCTGACCGACACCGAAGAGGTACTTCAGCATCGCAGGTTGATGGCTGAGCTTCTACTGGCTAGAGCTCCCGAAGTTAAGAAGGTGCAGGAGATTGCTGCTTCGCTGGGTATTACTGAGTCGCGGTTTAAAGTTGCCGAGACCAGTGACTGCATCCTTTGCGGTTTGTGTGTTCGGGTGTGCGATGAGGTTGTTGGCGCCTCGGCGCTTGGTTTTATTGGGCGTGGCAAAGAGCGGGTAGTTGGTACTCCCTGGTATGTGAACACCGATTCTTGCATTGCCTGTGGGGCTTGCACCTATGTGTGCCCGACGGGAGCGATGCAAATGGAGACGTTGACCAAGGAACGCTGGCGGAGAGAACTGAGTGGAAAAGAACGGATTTGCCGCTACGCTCGCATGGGACTTATTTCTAACAAAGTATGTCCCAACAACTTCGACTGCGCCACATGCGAGGTCGACCAGCGGCTCTTCGATGAGTTCGGAACGCATCCGATATTGGCTTTAGCACCCGGTTTGAGCCGACAACCTAAGCAAGTCGGACATTTCTCTCTAATAGAGGATCGCAGTTATTTCCAGGGCCACACTTGGGCGAAAACTTCGAAAGAACACACACGTGTGGGACTGGACGACTTTGCTCAGAAAGTTATCGGAGGTATCTCCAGGGCAGCATTTAGCGCCAAGCCGGGCGATGTGGTGCACCGTGGAGACCCCGCCTTGGATGTGTCAAACAACGGGCACCGTGCAACCATGCTCTTTCCTATTTCGGGCAAAATCATCCACATCAATCCTTCCTTGGAGGACGATCCCTCGTTAATCAACGAGGATTGCTACGACAGGGGCTGGCTCTATACAATGAAACCTACTAATCCTTACGAAGATAGGATTACTCTCATTGGGCCAGACGAAGCTGACCAATGGACCCAGGATGAGTCGGATCACCTGTTCAGTCTCCTGACCGATTCCAAAAGTGCCGCGTTGTCTGACGGTGGTGAGTTATTACATAACTTCTCCAGAAATCTTGAGAAGAATGACTGGGAACGTATTACTAATAGTTTCTTTTCTGGGGATAAATAGAGTTGAGTCACTCAGGAGGTGAGTCATGTTTGAAAAACGAGAAAAAAAATCAAAACTGATACCCACGTCAGCCAAACAGTGTATATGGGTTGATGCCGGAGTTATTTCTTACAGACTCTGTCCACTTAACTATGAGTGCGAACGCTGCTCACTGCATCAGGCGTTGGTCGATGGACCGGCACTTGTTCCGCCGCGTGTTTCTACATCTCCGAAGAGTGAGGAGAATGTACCTCAACGTGCAGAGTTTGAAGAGTTCTTTAAGAAATTACCGGCTTCTGCGCGGAAGTGTCACTACATGTTGACTGGGGAAGTTTCATACAAGCTGTGTATCAACGGGTTTAACTGTGCTAATTGCTCTTTTCAACAAATGATGGAAGACTCGGAAGAGGCGGAGAAGGATTTGGATATTCCCATTGATGATGATTCGTTCTCGATTGAAGGTTTCCATCTTCCACAAGAGATACACTACCACAGAGGACACACTTGGATTCGTGTGGAACAAGAAGGCAACGTTCGCGTGGGTCTGGATGACTTTGGGCAATGGCTACTGGGTTCTGCTCAGGGTGTACAGCTACCGAGCTCCGGCGAAACCGTCTCCGAGGGTGCGCGAGCCTGCGATATCTGCCTTGATGCTGGGCAGATCGGCCTCTTGGCGCCGGTGTCCGGACGGATTATTGCAACAAACGATAGGCTATTAAAGCAGCCGGAGTTAGTGAACCAGTCACCATATACCAATGGGTGGTTGTTTACGATGAAACCTTTCAATTTACCCTCCGAGTTGGTGAATCTCCTTTACGGTAATAGAGCTAAGAAATGGATCGAGCAGGAGGTTAAACGGGTCAGAGAAAAGTTTAACGGGAATGGCGAACAGATTAGTATCTATGAACTGGATAAGGATACAACTTGGCGAAAAGATATGATTGATGAGATCGCGAGCGAGTTCCTGCTGGCTATGTTGAAAGAGGTAGCATGAAGGGTGTCTCACCAAAAATAAAGAAGGAGAAAATTTGATGGAAGTGCAGAAAGCCGAAGTTGACAACATATTGGATCACTGGAAACGCGACAAGAGTAATCTGATCGAGATGCTCGAGGATGTTCAGGAGCATTACCGTTATATTCCACCGGAGGTTGCCATCACAATTGCTAAGGAACTGGACATATCCATGAATCGTATTTTCCACATTGCCACTTTCTATAAGGGATTCACTTTGGAGCCGCGCGGAAAGTATCCTATCAGCGTGTGTACTGGTACGGCCTGCCACGTAAAAGGAGGGACGCGAATCCTCGAGAACATTATGCGTGATCTGGGGGTGGAAAGGGAAGGACAAGCAACCGAGGATCAGCTTTTCAGCGTGGAATCTGTGCGCTGTATTGGATGTTGCGGTTTGGCACCTGTTGTGGCTATTGGTGGAGAGATACATGGGAAAACCTCCTCAATGAAAATGAAGAAAGCAATAGATAAGTTACGAAAAAAAGAACAAGCACAATAACAAATTTTGTGGAGGCATTTGATGCCCAAACTTAAAATTGAAGACCTTGACAAGATAATAAATGAGCAGAAGAAGATTACTTCTTTAAGGGATGGGGCCGGTAGGGTAAAGGTCACAGTGCATATGGGCACTTGCGGAATCTCGGCTGGCGCACGAAAAATAATGGCTGAAGTTATGCATTGCATAGAGGAGTCAGGAGCCAGCGATATCATTGTTACTACCTCCGGCTGTGCGGGTTTTTGTAGTCGCGAACCAATGATAACTGTTGAAGTAATCGAGCAAGCTCCTGTAAAGTACGTGGATCTTGACAAAAAGAAGGTGAAAGAAATTTTCGACGAGCACATTATGAAGGGAAATGTCGTTAAAGAATATGCCCTTGCCATAGGAAGTGAGCAGACATCATGAGTGTGATACCAAGCGAGAACGTAGATGGGATGAAATATGAAGGCGGTGGGGCGAATGGTTACCGTATGTACCTGATGCTCTGCGGTGGTACTGGTTGTGTCTCTAGTGGTTCCTACGAAATTAAAGATGCCTTGGAGAATGAGTTAGAAAAGCATAAACTCAGTAACGAAGTGGCCGTGGTTATGACCGGATGTAATGGCTTCTGCGCTCAGGGACCGGTCATGGTAGTCCAGCCTGATGGAATCTTCTATCAGTTTCTCAAAGTGAAGGACATCCCTCTCCTGGTTGAAGAACACATGCTTAAGGGCCGGCCGGTCGAGAAGCTTATGTTTACACCACCAGATGAGAAGTTGGTTGTGCCCAAGATGAGCGATATAGGCTTCTTTAAAAAGCAGCGCCTTCTTGCACTTCGCAACCGAGGTCTCATTGATCCGGAGAAAATCGAGGAATACATAGCCCGGGATGGTTATAAGGCTCTCGCCAAGGTACTTACCGAGATGAACCCTGAGGAAGTCATACAAGAAATGATTGCTTCTGGGCTTCGAGGGCGCGGAGGTGGGGGTTTCCCCACCGGCATTAAGTGGAAAACCTGCCGTGAGGCCCCCGGAGAACCCAAGTACGTTGTCTGCAATGCAGATGAAGGTGATCCCGGCGCTTATATGGATCGCAGCATTATTGAGGGTGATCCTCACTCCGTACTGGAAGGTATGGCAATTGCCGCCTATGCCGTTGGGTCCAGTAATGGATATGTCTACATTCGCCATGAGTACCCTCTGGCCCTTGAGCGTTTGGAAAAAGCGATCGCCGACGCACGCGATTATGGACTTCTGGGCAAAAACATCTTCGACCAAGGTTTCGATTTCGATATTAACATTCACTGTGGAGCTGGCGCCTTCGTGTGCGGTGAATCCACGGCTTTGATGGCTTCTATGGAAGGCCGACCTGGCGAGCCGCGTGCCAAGTACATCCACACCGTAGAGCATGGCCTGTGGGACAGACCTACAAACCTGAATAACGTAGAGACCTATGCCAACGTTCCTATTATCATTCAGCGTGGTGTTAAATGGTTTACCTCCATTGGTACTGGCGACGTATCGGAAAATCCTTGGGGCGGAAGTAAGGGTACCAAGGTCTTCTCTTTGGTGGGCAAGGTTTGGAACACCGGACTGGTAGAGGTGCCCATGGGGATAACCCTACGAGAGATCATCTTCGACATTGGCGGCGGAATCCCCAACGGCAAAAAGTTTAAGGCTGTGCAAACCGGGGGACCTTCAGGAGGCGTGATTCCGGAAAGTTTGCTCGACCTGCCGGTGGACTTCGACCAGCTTACTAGGGTAGGCTCGATGATGGGTTCGGGCGGTATGATCGTGATGGACGAAGATGATTGCATGGTGGACATTGCCCGATACTTCATAGATTTCCTCGTTGGTGAGTCATGTGGTAAGTGCTTACCTGGCCGCGAGGGGCTGACGCAGATAAGCAGAATGCTTAATGATATCTGCGACGGTCAAGCTCAGGAGGGAGTCCTTGAACTATTGGAAGAGACCTGCAATACAGTCGCAAACTGTTCGCTCTGCGCACTGGGCGGATCGGCGCCCAACCCTGTACTGAGCACACTTAGATATTTTCGAGATGAGTACGAGGCTCACGTCCGGGAAAAGAGGTGCCCGGCAGGATTGTGCAAGAATCTCATCACTTATTCTATTGACCCCGATAAGTGCAATGGCTGCATGCTATGTGCAAGAGAATGTCCGCAGAATGCCATTGATGGCGAAAAAAAGAAGCCCCATAGAATAAATACCGATCTGTGCATCAAGTGTGGAATCTGTAAAGACGTATGCAACCAGGATGCGGTTATAGTAAAGTGAAGCTGTTTGTACAGTCCAGGCGCCAATCCAATCGGGACTTGCATTGGTCATGTTTAATTTCCTTTTATGTAAAAAGGATTTATTTGTCAGGTTAGGAAAACATGCTATTATTGCGTAGTGTGTTGTTATGAGCTGGAAAAATGCGGTATGGTTCCGGTTGAACGTGGGCTTCATTGCGATCATCCTGGTGACCAACGTCGTACTGTTTCTGGTCACCATATTCGGTATTAGCGAGATCATCATTGAGGAGGTGCAGACCCGTGTGCGCATGGACCTTAACTCTGCCGATAAGGTATTCAGGGAGCACATAAGCGATATTTGTCTCCTGCTCAAGGCAACCTCAGCGCGACGTACTGTTCCCATTCCGCTTGAAAGCTGGGACAGGGAGGACCTGCATAAACTTATGCAGAGCATCTGGCAAGCGGGAGAGCTGGACATACTCTCCTTATTGGATAATGATGGCAGGGTCATATACCGCGAACACAATCCAGAACAGATGGGGGACAATATTTCGCATAACCCGATAGTTGCCCGGGCTATGAGGGAGAAAAAATGTTTCCGGGGTGCGGCAATTGTAAGTTATGAAGAACTGGAAAAAGAAAGCGTCGATATACTGCTTAGGGCATCTCTCGAGATAAAGTCCACCAAGATCGATCAGTCTGGGAAGAGGAAAATTCACAGCGATGGAATGATCATCGGGGCAGCTGTTCCCTTGATAGACCTGCGAAGAGATAGGGAAATCGTAGGATTTTTGTACGGAGCAAAACTCCTGAACCAGAGTTCCGAAATTGTCGATGAAATCAAAGAGGATTTGTACAAGAACGAGAGCTACCAAGGCGTGGACATAGGAGCTGCCACGATTTTCCAAGGGGATGTCCGTATTTCCACAAACATAATGAGGGAGGATGGCTTGCGATCCCTTGGCACCCGGGTGAGCGATGTGGTTTATGAGCAGGTGGTGGAAATGGAGAAGATATGGACTGATCGAGCCTTTGTGGTCGATGATTGGTACATCACTGCCTATGAGCCGATCCGTGACCCCGAAAACAGGATCATTGGAATCTTAGGAGTTGGCGTACTGGAAGAGGCGTTCGTCCACGATAGAAAACTCGCAATGTGGCTCTTTCTTGGTGTAGTAATTTTTATGACCGTAATCAGCTTACTACTGCTGACACTCATGACCAGAACCGTCCTACGTCCCATCGGAAGAATTATCAAAATGTCTGACAAAGTCGTAGCAGGGGATCTATCGGCCCGGGTGAACATGCGGTTGCCCGGTGAAATGGGCATGCTCTGCCTGGCGATTGATCAGATGGCCGACGCCGTGGCACAGAGAGAGGAGGCTCTTGCGGAGGCAACCCGCCGAAAGATCGGGCAGAGCGAGAAGATGGCATCAATAGGTCGAATGTCAGCAGGTATCGCCCACGAGATCAACAACCCGCTGACTGGGTTGCTGACCTTCGAGCATCTGCTAAAAAATGAGGGAGGTCTCAGCGACAAGGGGAAGGAATACCTCGAAATCATGTACAACGAGACCTCCCGGATGCGTGAGATCGTTATGGGATTGCTGAATTTTTCCCGAGAGTCCTCCCCTGATATGAAACTTCTGGATATCAACGAGGTGATTCGGCAATGGTTAAAGTCTCCGTGTAGCCAGAAAGAGTTCAAGAATATAACCACCGAGAAGAAACTTGCCGAGGGTCTGTCCAAGGTAAATGGAGATGCCAATCAATTGCAGCAGGTACTCACTAATCTTTGTTTTAATGCCTGCGAATCTATGCCTGAGGGTGGAATACTTTCAATTTCCACCTCAGAGGAAAACGGAAAGGTACTGATCTCAGTCGCAGATACCGGCTGTGGTATCAAAGAAGAGGACCTTGAGATGATATTTGAACCGTTCTTTACTACCAAGTCAGTTGGAAAGGGAACAGGTCTCGGCCTGAGTGTTAGCTATGGTATCGTTCGTAAGCATGGCGGAATCATGAAAGTGGAGAGTGAAGAAGGTAAGGGTACCACCTTTACCATTACTCTGCCCGTGGTGTCGGGATGATGGCTTTGCTGTCGAATTCCAGATAGCTGATGAAAGAGGTAACGATGCGGAAGAAATTCAGAATACTTGTTGTGGACGATGAGCTTTCCATACGCATATCGCTGGGAGATTTGTTGAGATGCGATGGATACCAGGTGGAGGTAGCCGAGAGCGCAGAGTCGGCGCTGGAGATGTTGAAGACGCAGTCGTTCGATTTGCTAATAGTGGACGTCAAGATGCCCGGTATAGACGGTCTGGAAATGTTGGAGCGTGTCAAGGGAGATGATCCCGACACCACTGTAGTCATGATGACTGCTTATGGCTCTATCGATTCTGCTGTCCAGGCGATGAAGCTTGGCGCTATCGACTACGTGATCAAGCCATTTGACCCAATGAAAATAGGAGCACTCGTCAAGCGGATTTTTAAGAACGAGCTAATGCGGCGCGAGCACAGGTTGCTCAAACACCAGGTGCAAGTATGTTGCGGCTACGGACCGATGATCGGACAGTCGCCAGCCATGTTGAAGTTATTCGAACTCGTCGAGGACGTGTCCTCCACAGACTCGGTGGTATTGATAACAGGTGAGAGTGGAACCGGCAAAGAGGTACTGGCACGTACAATTCATGAAAAGAGTTCTCGGTCGAACGGGCTATTCGTGGGTGTCAATTTTGGTGCTTTCACAGAATCCCTTCTGGAGAGCGAGCTGTTCGGATATGAAAAGGGAGCCTTTACGGGAGCCAACACATCCAAGAAGGGTCTGTTGGAGATCGCCTCAGGAGGAACATTTTTTTTAGACGAGGTAGGAAATGCGAGCCCAAAGTTGCAGATCGATCTGCTCAGGGTGCTTCAGGAGAGAAAGTTCCGAAAGATTGGGGGGCTTAGAGATGAGGAGGTGGACTTCAGGGTGCTTGCGGCAACTAACCGTGACTTGGAAAAAGCCATTGAGGAGGGAAACTTCCGACAGGACCTCTATTACCGGCTGAACGTTGTGCAGGTTCACATACCACCTTTGCGAGAACGTAGGGAAGATATTCCGGCTCTTGCTAAGCATTTCCTGGAAGTGCTTCGTGCTCGCCTGAACAAAAAGACCAGCGTGATTTCCCCTGAGGCTATGCAATATCTGGTCGCCTATGATTGGCCCGGCAATGTCCGCGAGTTAGAAAACGCCATTGAGAGAGCTTTAGTGGTGGGCAAACAGAAACAGGTCATGCCAGAGGACCTGCCTATCGTGCTGCACGAACCCAACGGGGAGCCAATCGATGAGTCTCTCGATTCACGGGAGAGGGACTACATTGCAAGGAAGCTCGAGCAGTATGAGTGGAACATAAGCCGGACAGCTCAGGCGTTGAAAATCGACAGGGGGACATTGTACGCCAAAATCAAAAGATACGAGCTGTCTTGAGAGCAGCAAGCAGGAGTTAACGGTCATGACTCCCCGGGTGGTTGAGATCGTGCCTCTAAACATCTCGGATAAGGATCTCATGTCTGCTATAGCTGCGGAGATCACACGGATATTTCCGTTCCAGTGTCGGGTTGGCGCTACTGAGAGACTGCCGGCCGAACTTCTGGACGAAAAGAGGGGGCAATATCACGCTACCCGGATACTCGAGCATTTAGCTGCCTCCGATCGGACTTCCTTCCGGGTTCTGGGAGTAACAACCTTAGACATCTTCACACCGATCTTGCGTTACGTATTTGGTGAGGCGATGCTTGAAGGGCGTGCTGCACTGGTATCAACGTATAGACTCAGTACAGCACCATCCGGAGACGACTCTCCAAGCAACCGTAGCGTTTTTGTCAGCCGCGTCCTCAAGGAATGTATCCATGAGTTAAGCCATACCTTTGGCCTAACTCACTGTGACGATCCCGCTTGTGTGATGGCTGCCTCGCTTGACATGACACACATCGACGCAAAGTCCACGCAACTGTGTTACTACTGCAGAATCATGCTGAAAGACGAGTTGAATAAAAATTAAATATCTTAATGATACTGCATCATACTCTTTAGCCTCTAAGGAACTTGTTCAGCACTTTAGACCAACGAACATCGGGGACACCAGCCAAGGCATCGTGGGCAAGCGTTGCTCCATCAGCGGCGGTTGCAATCTTGTCCTGAAACATCTCGCTTAGCCGAACCACTTCGCTTCTTTGCCAGTTATGGGCGTTCTGACCGAACATAAGCCCAGAGAGATTGTCCTCATATATCTTGGGACGAATTGTCAGCAGCCAACCATCGTTGTATGGTTTATCAGAAAGAACTCTGGGGGTATCGACGACCGACTGGTTGACCACCATTACCTCGCCATCCATTGGGGAACACACTTCCACGGACTCGCCGTCGTGGATCAGGCGCAGTGCCGGCTTTCCCCGTTGCAGTATTTCGCCCGGTTTTGGCATCTCGATAGAGTCAATGCTGCCAATCAAGTGGGCTACCAGATCATCGAGCCCGATACGGATGGAATCATCCTTTTCGGAGCGCACCCAAGAGTGTCCACGAGAGTAGAAAAGATCAGAGGGCATCTCGCAGCCGAGCAGTGCCGGATCGAGTTCATCTTCTGCTTCAGGTAACTCTGCGTATGCAAGAGCCTCGAATTGATCGGCATTACGCACGAGGTTATCCGAACCCATGATAGCCAGTAGCGAATCCGGGTTAGCATACATGTCACCTAACTTCTTGAACTGTCCCTGGAAAGAACGTAACACCGCTTTTGAGATCAATGTGCGTTCACTGGGCGTCAGAACCAGACCGGAAGCTACAACTCCGGTAAGTATCGGTTGTGCATCCGCCATATTTAGGGTACCTAATTTATCCAGTCGCAGCATCTCGTTTAAAAGCACTCGGCCTGCGTTGAATGCTACGTCTTCCGGGATGGCTTTAAGTACGCGGACAACACGCACAGCTGCTGCCAGCTCAGAGGGAGTAATTGACAGTCCCTTGTATACTTTACCGAGCATCCCTTTGGCAAAGCTGGTCAGTGTAACTGCACGCTCAACCGTCTCGTCATATAGACTAACAGGCTTAAACGTGTGGGACTGGAGTATCCGCTGAACGGTGAGAGCCATCTGTGCCGTGGCCATCGAGAAGTAACGAGTTGTTGCAATATCATGGTGCAACTTCCCCAGCATATTAATGTCAAAGGCAGGTGTCATATTGAGGAGAGCCAATCCCTGTATGGCACGGAAAGCATTCCGTAACTCTTCCTGGGTCCGTTCCTTGGAAACCGAGTTCAACAATCCATGTGGTAGTAATCCTTTCTCTAATATTGACTCGGCGAATGCTCTGAGATCGAGCAATTCAGGACAATCAAGGAACAAGGCTGACGCTACCAACATGAACTGTTCCTCTACGGTGCGTAGATCCAGAACATCCGGGGTGAGCTTTTCATCCGAGGAGATTTTCCCGAGGTTGCGAAGCTTAAACGTTTGGCTCAACAGATCGACATGCAAACCGTTACGGCGGGCTACTTGCTGGACAAGAGAGGCGTTAGCGCCAACAGACAGGCTCCCGATGCCCATCATAGTTAGCACCTGTGATGCGGCAGGGCTTGTGCGTGACCAGTTTGCCATGCATGGGCCAGCGAATGGACAGGG